>NZ_DASZBY010000104.1:0-6610 GCF_035943795.1 Aliidongia sp.
GAGCTGGGCCTCGTAGCGCCGCAGCATCTCGTTGAGGGCGAAGGCGCGGGCCGCCAACCCGCCCTGCGCGCCATAGGTCAGGGCCGATTGATGCAGCTGCTCGCCGCGCCCGGCATCGAGCCCGTCGCCGGCCACGTCGCCCGGGCGTGTCGCCTGCAGTGCTTCGAGCGACGGCGGCCGCTCGCCGCCGACTACTTGCGGGGCAAATTTGGCGCCGGTGATCGGCTGGTTGAGCGGGTTGCCGAGCAGTTCGGTGCCCTGGTCGACCTCCGCCGCGGTCGGCATCGGCGGCACCGGCCGGTCGGTGATCGTGCCGTCGGCCCAGGCTGGCCGGAGCGTCAGGCCGAGCAGGACGAGGGCCGCCATCGAGGTCGAGCGCTTAGACATGATGGATCACCTGGACCTGATGATGCAGCGGGTCGAGCCGCACCGTGGCGCTGGCCCCCACGGCCTCGCCCAGCGCGCGGAAGACGTCGAACACCGGTTCCGGCCCGACGTTGACGGAGATCGGCAGCGGCACCGCATGCGGCGGCGCGTCGATCGCGACCGTGTAGCCGATGCTGTTGGCGAGCTTGACCACGGCGTCGTCGAGCGGACCCTGCCAGCCGAAGGTGATGTCGCGCTGCAGCTCGGCAGGCACCACCGGATCGGCCGGCGCCGTAATCGCCGGCGACGGCAACACCGTGCGGCCCAGCTCCGTCATCTCCCGGTCGATCTGCTGGAAGCTGTCGCGCAGCGCCAGTTCCGCGTTGGGCATGCCCGTGGTGTCGACAGTGGTCGGCACGTCCGGGGTGCTGGCGCATCCGGCCACGGCCAGAAGGACGAGGGCGAGCGAAAAGCGGGTCATGCTTCTCATCGCCGGGCTCCATGCCACCGATGGCCGGACCGATGGCGCCGCCACGTCCGCCAGGCGCGCGAAGGCCGTTTGAGCTTGACCCAAGTCGGAAACACCTCGCGCGGCTCGGCGTCCGCGCCGAACCCCGGGGTGACCCGGACGGCGACTGGCAGCGTGAAGCAGGGACTCAGCTGGACGTGGTGGATGGCCATGGCGATCTCCTTTCCCAGTAAGGATCGCCGCGCTTTGCGCGAATGGCGGTCGCCTATTCGGCGGCCTGCGCCAGCTCCTCGTCGGCGCTCCGGTCGAGCAGCTTCAGGCCGATGCCCTTGCCGTCGCTCAACTCGTCGGCCAGTTCCTCGATCACGCCGGTCTCCGCCCGGTCGCCCTGCTCGCCGCCGCGCAGGCGGTCGGCCTTGCGCCGCTCGATCTGCTTTAGCGCGGAGCCGGACGGGAAGATCCGGGCGAGGCGGGCGAGCCCCTCGCTGAACCCGAGCCGGGCATAGAGCCGGTTGCGCAGCGCCGTATCGCCGGGGGTGGTGCTGAGAGCCCAAAGCTCGATCGGCCCCAAGCTGTTGACGAGCTTCTGCTCGTACCGGTCCCCATCCACCTCCAGGATCGCGAAGAAGGGCGCGCCGCCGAGCCCGGGCCCGTGCAGGCCGTGGCGCACGACCGCGGCACTCGCGTCGGAGAGGTTGAACCGGTCGATAATCTCGTCCGCCTCGCGCTCGTCGCCGGCGCGCAGCACGAACCGGCCGGTCGACTGGCTGATCAGCGCGTCGCCCATGTCCGACAGGCGCTGGCTGGAGAAGCCCAGCTGAATATTGTGCTTGGGGCCTTCACGCATATCGAGTTCGGCCTGGGCGCGGACCAGCGGGCTGCCCTGGGTGCGGTGCCACTCGTCATAGTCGAGCCGCTTCACCGACTCGAGGATCTCCTGGAACCGGCCCCGGTGATAGTCGCGGACCGGCTCAGGGATATAAGGGAGATAATCGGGCTTCAGGAAGAAATTGCGGGCCAGGATGTGCCGCGCCAGCATGTACATCATCTCGGTCTGGCGATTGGCCGCGGCCGAGCCGGTCGGCGCCACCTCGGCCAGATCGAGCACGATGATCCGCGCCGAGCCGAAGTCGAGCCGGGTCGGGCTGTTCAACGTCGGATACTTGCGGATGATGTCGTAGATGTAGCGTTCGAACAGATCGCTGGCCTGTTCCTGGGTGACCTGGATCTTGAGCTTGGCGAACATGTCCTTGACCTGGTCGGTGCGCGCGGCACTGATCAGGTCCTCGAGCAACGGAACCGCATGGCGCTGGGCGATCTCCGCCAGCCGATGCTCGCCGACCGCGCAGAGCGCCGTCACCACGTCGCGCCAGTGCGGATCGTCCGGATGCAGGTCGATCCGGTACCGGTCGATCGCCGTGTCCACGGCCGGCTCGACACCTCGCCGATAGCCCTTGGGCGCGCCGCCCGGAACGTCGGTGCAGAGCCGGTACGCCTCGTCGATGACCAGGCCGATCATCTGGGTCATGCCCTCGAACGGCGTTGAAGTGTCCGGCGGCAGGGTCGCGAGCGACAGGAAGTTCTGTAGGAACGCGCGTTCGAGCGGCAGCGGGTATTGGCAGCCGACCTGCAGGTCGAACACGTTGAACTCGTGGCCCGGCGCGAACAGCAGGGCCTTGAAGATCGCCAGATGGCTGCGCTCGGGGCCGAGCGCCTCCTGGATCAGGCGGACGAAGCCCTCGGCCGAGGGCCCGATGTCGGCCTTGCCGATCAGCGGCAGCTTCGCCCCTTGCGCGCCCAGGACCGCCGAACTGAGGCAGAGCCCGAGATTGATCGTGTTGGCGAGCACGGACTTGCCGGAGCGGGGCGGGGCCACGAACAGGTCCAGGACCTGCAGCCGCTTCGAGCCGCCGGCCGGGTCATAGGGCCAGATGGCACCGTGGGGCAGCCGGAACAGCACGCTGCCGGCTTGCCACGGCGAGGAGGTGCGGTTCCACGGCAGCATGCCGAGCGCGTCGCCGAGCAGCGCCTGCGCCGGAGCACCAGTCGAGGCGAGCGACAGGCCGGGCACGCTGCTCATCACCGCCTCGAGCGGATCGCCGGCGAGACGGGTCGCCTTGCAATTGCCCCAGGCCTCGATCCGCTGCGATAGGGTGGCGGCCCGGCGCTGGAGCTTGCGGCTTTCGCCGCTCGGCGCCCAGGTCGCGAACGAAGCGCGGAACTGGACGCTGATGTGGTTGTCCGCCTCCCGTGCGTCGCGGATCGCCTGGAACGCGCGCCGGAGCGGGCCATTGCCCGGGAAGATCGACAGGAACGTGGCGGCGATCTCCTTTATGGCCATGGCGCTCTTGCCGCCGCCCTGGAGGCTGATCGTGCCGCGCCACGGAATCCGGTCGTTGCCCAGGTGCGCCGCCAGTTCCACGAACGGCCGCGGATCCTCCGGGCCCAGTTCCATGTCGACGGCGGCGTAGTCGTTCTGACCGATCTCGACGCGCTGGCCGCCATGGGTGAGCGCGTCATGGCGGAAGATCTGGCTGCGCAACGAGAGCCAGAGCCGGGTTTCGGCCGTGGGCTTGCGGTCCTCGTCCTCCGGCAGGCACGGCATGAACCGGTCGCCAACCAGGCACGGCTTCCAGGCCGAGCCGGCGGTCTCGCGATGCATCGCCTCGCGGACAATGACCAGGGCGTCGTGCGGATCGACCTCGGCGGCGCCGATATCGTGGGCTCGGAGTGACGACAGCACCCGGCCGACGAACGCGTCGTGCCGGGCCTTCATTACCTCGCTGCGCAGCCAGAACTTCTGCGCGGCGCCGATGCGCGGGATCTCCTTGGCAAGAGCCGCTTGTTCGTCCTTCATCTGCTTGCGCTCTTCCTTGGTGAGCAGCCCTGGCCGCGTCCAGAGGATGAAGTAGGCCGCCTCCCAGCGCATGATGCGCGGCCAGAGCCGCATGCGTTCGTCGAAGATGTCCGCCAGGTTCAAGCCGAGCTTGTCGGCGGCCTGCCGACACGCGCTCATGTTCAGCCGGTCGATCTCGACCGCGGACAAGTCTGGATCGGATGCGTACCAGCCGACGATGGCATGGCCGCGCTCCTCGAGCGTGCCGGACAGGTCGATCCGCATCGCGGACGCGATGCGCGCGATGTCGTCGCGCGAGGGAATGCGCCGGATGCCCTCGATCCGGACGAACGACACATAATCCCCCCGCTTGGTGACGAAGGCGTCGTCATGGGTCGTCTCCAGGTCGCAGAAGGATTCGAGCGGCTGGCGCAGCAGCAGCGAAAGACCGGCGAGCAGGTTCGAGATCAGGGCCATGGGTCAGATCCTCGCGGAATGGGGAGCCGGCAGGATCGGCGACAGCTCTCGTGTTGCGTTGAAGGCTTCGAGAAGCTGTGGGTAGACGTCCTGGCCATCCCGGTAGAATCGGCCGCGCGGCAGCAGCCTGGTGCCGCCGAGCAGGGACGCCCGGCGCTCGTAGGCGGCAGGGTCGAGGCCGAGGAGAGCGGCGCCCAACGCGCGCGGCGAGGTCGTGCCGACCCGGCTCTGGGCGGCGGCGCCGCGCTCCCGCAAGGCCGTGAAGGCGCTGTAGAGCGCGCGGAGCTCCGGGGTGTCGGATTGTGGTCGGCGCTCCATATGCGGCGGCTCGCCCTGCGCCCGGAGACCATGATGGATGTGGCGGGCGACGGCGTTGAGGGCCGCCTGCGACATCTCCGGCAGCCAGATCAGCGTCGCTTCCGCGTCGATCGTCGGCCGGCCGAGCTGCTGCGTGAGTTTGCACAGCACACAGGCGACTACCAGATTGCCCGGCGTGTCGTCGTGATCGCCGTTCAGATGAAAAGACTCCTGCCAGCCTGGGGCCTGGAAGCCGCAGAACTGGCAGGATGAGTCGGGAGAAACGGAGCGCTCCCGCCGCAGGCCGCCGGCATCGGCGTTCCAGGCCGAGGGATGGGCCGACAAGACGATCGGCAGGAGGCGCATGAGGTTAGCCGCCCGTGCCGAACTGGACGGTGGCCGGCGTGTCGTTGACGGTCGCGGCACCGCCGCTGCCGGTGACCGCGGCCTTGTTGATCCAGACGCCGCCGGTCGCGAACAGACCGCACAGCACGAGACCGGCGACGCCCATGGCGACGCGACCGTTTTCCCGGTTCTGCGGCTGACGCGATTGCCAAAGCGCCCAGACCCCGCCGACGAAGCAGACGAGTGCCGCGGAGTACATCAACATCTGGCCGACGTTGCCGCCGGCGTTGATGGCCTCGCTCGACATCGTGTTCACCTGGGCGCCGAGACCGCCGGCCGGTGCCGCGGAACCGCCGGCCGCAAACGCCTGGCCGGCGGTGATGGCGACGAGGGAGACGGCCGTGGCGATGCCTGCCACGGCCGACCTCCCCGCCGTTGCGAAGTGCCGCGTGCGGCTGAGCGCACCCTGCAGCTTCGACTTCTTGGTGATGATGGTATTCACGGCGAATGCTACTCCTCGACTATTGCGAGAGGTCTCTCCCCCTCGAGGATCAGCATCCGAAGCGCCTGCGCGAATGAACGCGGTAGATTTATGGAGCCACGAACTTTTTCGTCGGGCTTAAGTGTCAGCGGGATATCGACCCGGCCGGTTCACGGGTCCGTCTTGACCTTGTTGTTCAGCAAACGCTGCAACACCACCGATATGGATCACGGGAGGCCTCGCCGGCGGCACAGGCCGAGCAGAGATCGTCTTCGGCCCAGCCGCAGCCCTCCGGGCACGCGCAATCCTCCACGCAGCCGCATTCCCGGCAGGTCTGAATCCCGAGCGCCCAGAGATCGGGCAGCGCCAGGCCATGCCGTTCCGGATCGCCCGGCAGCACGTGCTCGCACACCACGCGGTCGAGAACGTCCGCAGCCATCAGGTTCGCGGCCGCATAGCCCTGTTTGGGATAGATCCCCATGTCCATCCCGATCGCGCCTATGGTCGCGGCGATCGCCGCGGCCCCAATGCGGTTCTGGACCTCCGGGTCGAGCCTGGCCCACGCCTCGGCCGGATCCAATCGCGGCACGAGAGGCGGCAGCGCGCGGGGCGGCGCCGATAGTTCGTCGTAGACGGGTTCGACATAACTCACTGCCATCGGGGACACTCCTTGCTGAAATTGATCTCGGGCCCCGAGTGCGGTTCAGGGGGGCAACCGCGGGTGCGGTGCCGCGGTTGGCCGGGCCCCTCAGGTCTGAAAGCTGTTCACGAGCCATTGCGCGATGGTCAGGACGTTGATCAGCATGACGCCGAACGTGAACTGAATGCCGCAGCCGGTCTGGCCACGGTTGCTCTGGCCGTTGACCACGGCACGCCAGGCCAGGATGGCGAAGAAGCAGCACATCGCCCCGAAGGATTGGAAGAACGCCTGGAACAGCTGCACGACATTGACGATGGCGTCGCCGGGCGTTTGGCCCAGCAGGTCCGCCGATGGTGTCGGCGCCGTGTAGCTGGTCAGGCCCTGGACGAGGGTGACCTGCAGGTTCGTGCCGGCGCTGACGTTGGCCTTGGTCAGGAACTTGTCGAAGGTCGCAAACACGCCGCACAGCACCAGCGAGAGGGCCGGGATCCAGGGCCGCTGGCGGAACGGATTGTCCGGCTGGGGCTGTTTCCAGAAGCCCCAGCCCGCGAACAGGAACAGCGCGATCGCCGCCAGATAGCAGAACGCCGGCAGCAGCGTCGCCAGCGCGAAGCCGATCGCCGATGCGAAATTGATAAGCCCCTGCATGGCCGGCGCCGCTACTGCAGGGTCCCGTGGTCGGTCACGACCACCCAGGCG
>NZ_DASZBY010000105.1:0-141957 GCF_035943795.1 Aliidongia sp.
TCTGGCGCTGGGCAGCGCGCTCGTCACCACCGACCTGACGGTCGGCTGGGCGCATGAGTTCGCCCCCCTCGGCCGCGGCACCAACGCGGCCTTCGTCGGCGCCCCGGCGGCAGGCTTCCAGGTCGCCGGCGCCAAGGTCCCCGGAGACTCGGCCCTGGTCGGGTTCGGGCTGGCGACGGCGGGGTTCGCCAACACCAGCATCTACCTCCACTACGACGGCGACTTGGCCAGCGGCGCCAGCAGCAATGCCGTCACGGCGGGGTTCCGGTTCACCTGGTAGGAGCTACGCACGCCAGAACACCAGCTGGCCCGAATCGCTGGATTTGGCGCGGCGCTCGATCAATAGCGGCGCAGCATCTCGATCTGCGCCGACCATATGTGTCGGCTCCAGTTTAATTTGCGAATTTTTGCCAGATACGAACGCAAAGAAATCGCATTCTTCCCAACTAAGAATGCGAGCAAACTGAATTCCAAAATATATTCCCCTCAGGGTTGCGGCTTGAGCATTGACTTCCGAGCCCGACATCGCTCCAGTCAGGTCTGTCCATCCAATGCATTTTGGCGAATTTCTCCTGCTTCCGAGCCGGAGATAAAGCTTCCAACTATCAGATCGATCCGCGATTTGTGAAGGTATTCCCCATTGTCACATCCGCCTTCCGACGAGCCTCGCCCGATTGCCGAGTCACTAGGACCTTGGGGGATTCGAAGCGGCCTTTCCGCCTCATCACTACAGAGGCTCGACCCGAACAAGCACCCCTCGAAGAGTTGGGTCATACAACATTGGAGAGGACAACTTTCGCTAAGAAAGAGCTTATGGCTCAATTTATTATTTCTGAATTTATTGGATATCGGACTTATTCAAACACATATTGTATTTGTCTCGCTTTTCTCGGAAGGATTCCAAATCTCACTGAAGCGAATTTATTGGTTCGTTTTATTTTTTTCGTTTGTTTGGTATATCGTCGGCGTTTGGCGCTCCGCCGATAGAATAGAGCGGCGTGATCGTATTTGGTCGAAAGTCGCAAAAGTATTTATCGCCACTCTTTCCCTATATCTTCTGGGACTTAATTTTGCGTGGCCGCCGTATCAGCGCTTGCAGGACCAGAGGGAATATCTTGCCGGAGACCCCGGCGCCGGAACGCGAAGTGTACGAGTTTCAGAAGATGGAACCACCATCGAGATCAATGGATGGCTGGGGCGAGGGCAAGAGACTGTCTTTCGTGACATCTTGTCCAAAACGTCCGGTGTTCGAACGGTCCTATTGAACAGTCGCGGCGGACGCACGGCGATCGCTCTGGATATAGAAGAGCAAATTCGCGCCAACGGCATTAACACGTCAGTAAGAGGGCAGTGCATTTCTAGTTGCGCGCTGATTTTTATGGGAGGGCGTGAACGAGAGTTTTATCGGACAGCTAGCCTCGGTTTCACAGGACTGCTGGATGACGACAACAGGGAATTGATATCCAAAGCCTATCTCTCGGGCGGCTTTCCCGCTTCGTTTGTCGAGCATCTACGGCAAAGACCGGCATATCCGACCTGGTTTCCCACATACCGAGAACTTTCGGATGCTGGCGTAGTCACACGCTTCGTCAAATAAGCACCTTTGCCAGCAGAAGATTTGGCCGGTCAAGCTTTGCTGACGAGAGGAGCCGTAGTCAATCGGGCCAGCTACACCCCCTACCATTGCTCCCCCCACGCCGCTGCGCTATGTCCTCATGCGTCGGCCCCCGCCCGCGCGGCGCCGCTGAAATGAGGAGCAGTCATGTCGGTCACGGGTCCCCTTTCCGGCGTCGTCATCGCCGATCTCTCGCGCATTCTGGCGGGTCCCTATTGCACCCTGCTGCTGGCCGAGATGGGCGCCCGGGTCATCAAGATCGAGACGCCGGGCACCGGTGACGACAGCCGGCATTACGGGCCGTTCGTCAACGGCAAGTCGGCCTATTTCGTGTCGGTCAACCGCGGCAAGGAATCGATCGCGCTCGACCTGAAGAAGCCCGAGGACAAGGCGACGTTCGAGGCGCTCTTGGGCAAGGTCGACGTGCTGGTCGAGAATTTCCGGCCGGGCACCATGGAAAAGCTGGGTTTCGGCTGGGAGCGGCTGAAGACGCTCTATCCGCGGCTGATCTATGCCGCGGCCTCGGGCTTCGGCCATAGCGGCCCCTATTCCCAGCATCCGGCCTACGACATGGTGGTGCAGGGCCTGGGCGGCATCATGTCGATCAACGGCCATCCGGGCCAGCCGCCGGCGCGGGTCGGCGTGTCGGTCGGCGACCTGGGTGCCGGGCTCTATACCGCGGTCGCGATCAATGCGGCGCTCTATCATCGGGCCATGACCGGCGAGGCGCGCAAGGTCGACATCGGCATGCTCGACTGCCAGATCTCGCTGCTGGAGAACGCGGTCGTGCGCTACAACACGACCGGCAAGGTGCCGGGGCCGCTGGGCGCACGCCATCCCTCGATCACGCCGTTCGAGCCGTACCAGACGTTGGACGGACTGCTGATCATCGCCGGCGGCAACGACAGCCTGTTCGTCAAGATCGCAGCGGCGCTGGGCCTGGAGGCACTGCCGGGCGACCCGCGCTTCACGACCAACGACCTGCGCAGCCAGAACGCCGAGGCGCTGAAGGTCGTGCTGGAATCCGTGCTCAGGACCAGGACGATGGACCATTGGGTGGCCGTGCTGGAGGCGGCCGGCGTGCCGTGCGGGCCGATCAACACCATCGACCGCGCGCTGCAGCACCCTCAGGTCGCCGCCCGCAACATGCTGGTGACGGTCGACGACCCGGTGACCGGGCCGATCAAGGTCGCCGGCAACCCGCTGAAGATCGAAGGCTTTCCGGACCCCACGACCCGCGCGGCGGCCCCGGAGCTGGACGGCGACCGGGCGAAGATCCTGGCGGAACTGGGACTGGTGTAGGGACATGGAAACCGTCCCTACCCCGTCATGGCCGGGCTCGACCCGGCCATCCACGCCCTCGGGCAGCGCATCGTCGTTCCAAACCGACGCGATGGCGCCAGCGCGTGGAGGCCCGGATCAAGTCCGGGCGTGACGATAACGGAGGAATGACGCGACGGAGAGGTCTCGGATGCGCTGGGTGAAACGCACGTCGCTGGTTCTGGTGCTGCTGATCCTGGTCGCGATCGGCGGCGGCTGGGCGTTCCTGGCCGCGTCGCTGCCGCAGACCAAGGGCACGCTCGACCTGCCCGGCCTGGAGCATCCGGTCTCGGTCGTGCGCGACGCCCAGGGCGTGCCGACGATCAAGGCCCTGAGCAGCCACGATCTGTACCTGGCGCTGGGCTTCGTCCATGCCCAGGACCGGCTGTGGCAGATGGACCTGCAGCGCCGGGTCGCGCAAGGCCGCCTGTCGGAGATCTTCGGCGCCGATGCGCTCGGCACCGACCGCTACATGCGCACGCTGGGGCTCTATCGCCATGCCGCCGGCGGGGTGCCGTTCGTGTCGCCGGAATTCAAGGCGGTGCTCGACGCCTATGGCCAGGGCATCAACGACTTCCTGGCGAGCGGCAAGAGCCTGCCGATCGAATTCACCCTGCTGAACTATCGGCCCGACCCGTGGGCACCGGCCGACAGCCTGGTGGTGGGCAAGCTGTTCGACCTGCAACTCGCCGGCAATTACCGGCAGGAACTGCTGCATGCCAAGCTGGCACAGACGCTGTCGGCCGACCAGATCGCCGACCTGTTCCCGGACTATCCGAAGGATGGGCCGGTGGCGCTGGGCAAGCTCGCGGCGCTGACCCGCGACCTGCCGCTCGACCGTATGCTGGCGGCCCTGCCGGACGAAGTCGGCCCCCGGCGCGCGTCCAACGACTGGGTGGTCGACGGCGCCCATAGCGTGACCGGCAAGCCGCTGCTGGCCAACGACCCGCACCTGGATTACTCGGCCCCGCTGATCTGGTACCTGGCCCGGCTGGAGGCGCCGGACGTGACGCTCGCCGGCGTCACCGTGGCCGGCGCGCCGGCGCTGATCCTCGGCCATAACGACCGGATCGCCTGGGGCTACACCACGACGAATGCCGACGTGGAAGACGTGTTCGTCGAGAAGATCGACCCGGCCGACCCGACCCGGTACCTGACCCCCGACGGCTCGGCGCCGTTCGAGACGGTCCAGGAGCAGATCCCGGTGAAGGGCCGCGCGCCGGTCGTGCTGACCGTGCGCGGCACGCGGCACGGGCCGGTCATCTCCGACTTGGCCGATAATCCGCTGAGCGAGCCCGAGGCGGGAACGGTGCTGGCGCTGCAGACGAGTTTCCTCATCGACGACGACCGGTCGAGCGAGGCGCAATGGCGCGTCGGCCAGGCGCGCGGCTGGCCCAGCTGGATCGAGGCGTTGCGCCTGTTCACCGCGCCCATGCAGAACATGGTCTATGCCGATCACGACGGGAACATCGGGTTCTTCGCGCCCGGCCAGATCCCGATCCGCAAGCAGGGCGACGGTACCGTGCCTGTGCCCGGCTGGAGCGGCGAGTATGATTGGGCCGGCTGGGTGCCGTTCGAGGAACTGCCCCAGGCGTTCAACCCGGCGTCGGGCCATATCGCCACTGCCAACAACAAGATCGTGCCCGACGATTATCCGCACCTGTTGACTCACGACTGGGACCTGCCCTATCGGGTCGAGCGGATCGAGGCCGGGCTGGCCGAGACGCCACGCCAGTCGATCGCCAGCTCGGCCGCGATCCAGGCCGACACGGTCTCGCTGACGGCAAAGCACCTGCTGCCGCTGATGCTGGCCGCCCCACCGGCCGACGCGCGCCAGCAGGCGGCCATGACCCTGCTGTCCCATTGGGATGCCAGGATGCTGGCCGACCGGCCGGAGCCGCTGGTCTTCATCGCGTGGCTGAAGGCGCTCAACAAGCACCTGTACCAGCCGACGCTCGGGCCCCTGTTCGACCGCTACTGGTCGATGCGCCCGCTCGCGACCGAGGGCGTGCTGACCCAGCATCCGCAATGGTGCGGCCTGGGCGGCTGCGCCGCGGCGCTGCAGACGTCGCTGAAGGACGCGCTCGACGAGCTGACCCAGGCCTATGGCACCGACATGGCCGGCTGGCGCTGGGGCACGGCGCATCCGGCCTTGTTCGCCCATCCGATCTTCCATCGACTGCCGGTCCTGCGGCAGATCTTCGACCGCCGGGTGCCGGCTGACGGCAGCGCCGACACGGTCGAGGCCGGGGCGTTCAATTTCAGCAATCCCGACGGCCCCTATACCGACATCCATGGCCCGGCGCTGCGCGCGATCTACGATCTGAGCGACCTCGACAATTCGGTGTTCTTGACGGCGCTGGGCCAGTCGGCGCATGTCCTGTCGGCCCATTACGCCGATCTCCTGCCCCGCTGGCGCGCGTTCGACTGGCTTCGGCTGCCGCACGATCCCACGGGCGAAACCCTGACCCTGGTGCCCGCGAAATCATGACGACCCCGAGCCTGGACACCGACGCGACCCTGCCCACCCTGGCGGATATCCGCGATGCCGCGGAGGTCATCCGCGGCGCGGTCGCCCGCACCCCCAGCGTGCCGGCCCTGGCGCTGGGCGCCACACTCGGGCTCGACATCATCCTGAAGCTCGAAACCCTGCAGCGCACCGGCTCGTTCAAGGAGCGCGGTGCGTTCTACAAGCTCTCGAGCCTGGATGCCGACGAGCGGCGGCGCGGCGTCATCGCCATGTCGGCCGGCAACCATGCCCAGGGCGTGGCATATCACGCCCAGCGGCTGGGCATTCCTGCGACCATCGTCATGCCGCAAGGCACGCCCTTCACCAAGATCGAGCGCACCGCCGGCTATGGCGCGCGCGTCGTGCTGCGCGGCGACAGCCTGAGCGAGGCGCGCAAGGCGGCATTCGAGATCGCGGCGGCCGACCAGCTGGTGTTCGTCCATCCCTACGACGACCGCCGCATCATCGCCGGCCAGGGCACCATCGGGCTCGAGATGCTGGCCGACCACCCCGATCTGGACGTCCTGGTCGTGCCGATCGGCGGCGGCGGCATGATCGGCGGCGTCGCGATCGCGGCCAAGGCGCTGAAGCCGTCGATCAAGATCGTCGGCGTGCAGACCGAGAGCTTCCCCTCGATGCACCATGCGTTGCAGGGCCTGGTGGCACCCACGCCCGGCCAGACCGTGGCCGAGGGCATCGCGGTCAAGGATCCTGGCAAGCTGACCGAAGCGATCGTACGCCAGTATGTCGACGAAATCGTGCTGGTCGGCGAAGACCCGATCGAGCGCGCGATCGAGATGCTGCTGAGCCAGCAGAAGCTGGTGGCCGAGGGCGCTGGTGCCGCGGGCGTCGCGGCCCTGCTGCTCGATCCCGAGCGCTACCGGGGCCGGAAGGTCGGCGTCGTACTGTGCGGCGGCAACATCGACGCCCGCATCCTGGCCTCGATCCTGATGCGCGGCATGGTCAGGAGCGGGCGCCTGGTGCGGCTGCGCGCCGAGATCACGGATTCGCCCGGCACGCTCGCCAAGGTCGCCCGCATCATCGGCGAGGCCGGTGGCAACATCGTCGAGATCTTCCACCAGCGCCTGTTCCACGATGTGCCGGTCAAGCTGGCCGACCTCGACGTGGTGGTGGAGACCCGCGACATGATCCATGTGCGCGAGATCATGGCCAAGATGGACGAAGGCGGCTTCAAGACCCGCCTGTTGTCGAACTCGGCCCTGGAAAGCGGGCTTTAGGAACCCAGGGCGGCGCTCGCCATTTCGCCGAGAGCGTTCAGGCCGGCCTCGATGCGGTCGCTCCAGGCATAGCCGCCGCTAAGGCGCAGGCAATGGCCGTAGCGGTCGCTCGCCGAGAAGGCGTCGCCTGGTGCGAAGCAGATGCCCTGCTCCAGGGCCTGGCCGAACAGCTTCCGGCTCCGGATCCCCGCCGGCAGCTCCAGCCATAGCACGAACCCGCCGGCCGGACGGGTCACCCGCGTGCCGGCGGGGAATACCTTTTCGATCGTGCGGATCATCTGGTCGATGTTGCCGGCGAACACACGCCGCATGCGGCGCAGGTGGCTGTCGTAGCCGCCCGAGATCAGGAAATCGGCCAGCGCCGCCTGCAGCAGGGCCGGGCCGCACAGGGTGACCGAGAATTTGGTTTCCAGCACCTTCGCCATATGACGGCCCGGCACGATCCAGCCGATGCGGTAGCCGGGCGAGACGGTCTTGGAGAACGAGCTGCAATAGAGCACGTCGGCAGCGGGTCTGAGCGCCATGAATGGCCTCGGCCGATCTTCGGCAAACGACAGGTCGCCGTATAAGTCATCCTCGATCAGCGGCACACCATGCCGGGCCAGCAGGTCCAGGACCGCGCCCTTCCGATCGTCCGGCATGGTGCCGCCCAGCGGATTGCCGACGCTGGACGAGAACAGGCAGGCCGTGATCGAGCCGGCCTCGAGCGCCGCCCGCAGCGCTTCCAGGTCGACGCCGCTCGCGGCATCCGTCGGCAGTTCCAGCGCCTTCAGGTCCAGCGCCTCGATCGCCTGGAGGAAGCCGAAATAGGTCGGCGATTCGATCGCAATCGTGTCACCCGGCCGGGATACCGCCTTCAGCGCCAGCAGCAGCGCCTCGGTGCAGCCGCAGGTGACGGCGATGTCTTCGGGCGCCAGGGCCTGGCCCCAGCGCAAGGCACGCCGGGCGATCTCCTGGCGCAGCCGCTCGTCGCCCCTTGCCTCCGTATAGATGTTGTACCGGGTGCCCTTGGTCCTGGCGGCCCGGGCGAGGCACCGGTCGAGCTTGCCCGCGGCCAGCAGCTCGGCGCTCGGGATGGCACAGCCGAGCGGGACGAGGTTCGGATCGGACGCATGGTGCAGCAGCCTTTGGACGACGGCCGAAACGCTGACGCTGGTGGCAGCGCCCGGCGGCTGGGAAATCGCCGGCGCCGCCAGCCCGATCGCCCCGCCGCGCGCGACATAGAAACCCGATTTGGGCCGGGCCTCCAGCACGCCGCGATCCTCGAGCAGGCGATAGGCCTGCAGCGCCGTCGACAGGCTGACGCGCCATTGCCGGCCGGCCTCGCGCAACGACGGCGCGCGAGCGCCCGGCCGCAACGTCCCGGCGTCGATCAGCGCGGTGATACGCCCGGCCAGCTCTTCGTATCGATAGAGTTCCGACATCCCGCCGATACCAGCACAAGCGTCCGGTTCGGGCAATAACTGTTCTGGCCCACATTCAAGTTCTCTGTATCTGTTATCCTCCGCGGACGAGGATTAAAACGGAGCCATCGATCGAAACGCGCGGGAGCGATGCCATGGCGAGATTTCCGAAGAACGACATCATGTCTCTGACCGAGGCCAACCCGCGTTACGACCTGGCGGAAAGCTACGGCCCGAACCTGCGTCTGGGCGACCTGCTGGACGGCCAGCGTCTCGACGACCTGCCGCTCGCCTACGGGTCGGCGGCTGGGGATCTCCAGCTGCGCCAGATCATCGCCGACGGCCATGGCGTCGGCGCCGAGGACGTGGTCATCACGGTCGGTGGGGCCCATGCCTTGTTCCTGACGGCCTTCGTGCTGTGCGGCCCGGGCGACGAGGCGGTGACGACCGCGCCGCTGTTCCCCCAGGCGCGCAACGTCCTGGACGCGGTCGGTGCCGAAGTGCGCAGCGTGCCGCTCTCGTTCGACGCCGGCTATCGGCTCGACCCGGCCGAGGTCGGCCGGCTGCTGTCGGCGAAGACCAGGCTGGTCAGCCTCGCCTCCCCGCAAAACCCGTCGGGCGTCGCCGTGCCGGTCGAGACGATCCGCGCCCTTCTCGATCTGATGTCTGCCACCTGTCCGGAGGCCCATCTGCTGGTCGACGAAACCTACCGCGAGGCCGCCTACGGGCAGGATCCGGTGGCGCCCGGCATGGCGGCGCTCAGCCCGAAGATCATCTCCACCGCCTCGCTTTCCAAGGCCCACGGCGGCCCCGGGCTGCGACTCGGCTGGGCGATCACGCGCGACCCGGCGCTACGCGAGCAATTGATACTCGGCAAGTTCAACACGGTCATCTGCTGTTCGCCGGTCGACGAGGCGCTGGCGAAGATGCTGCTCGGCCGGAGCGAACAAATCATCAGCGACCGACGCCAGCGCCTTGCAGACGGCCTGACCCGGACGGCAGCCTGGATCGAACGGCACGCCCGCTTCGTCGAGTGGGTCCGGCCCGACGCCGGGGCGCTCTGCTGCATCCGCCTGAAGCCGTCGCTGTCCGATGCCGCCGCCCTCGCCCGGTTCCAGGAAGCGCTGGCGAGCGAGGGTGTGCGGCTGGCCGACGGCGCCTGGTTCGGCGCCGAAGCGGGTGTGTTCCGCCTCGGGTTCGGCCTGCTGTCGATGCCCGACCTGGACACGGCACTGGCCCGCCTCTCGATCGCGATCGACCGCGCAGCGCGGGCGACTGCCTGACGAAGGCACTTTCAAAAGTTTATTTGTCGACCGCTGTCGGGATCGGGCATCACTCTTCGTCCTAGGATCAGAAGAGGAGTCCGCCCGTATGCTGTACGCCATCCTGTGCTACGATTGCGAAGACGTCGTCAGTGCCTGGTCGAAGGAAAAGGAAGCGAGCGTGATGGACGCCCTGGGCGTCGTCCAGGACAAGCTCGCCAAGGCCGGCCGCCTCGGCCCGGTGGCCCGCCTGCTGCCGACGACGGCGGCCACGACCGTACGCAAGAGCGGGCAGCCGCTGGTGATCGACGGACCATTCGCCGAGACCAAGGAGCAGTTGCTGGGCTTCTTCATCGTCGAATGCGCCGACCTCGAGGAAGCGGTCGAGACCGCCAAGGAACTGGCCCGCGCCAACCAGTCCGAAGGCGCTTACGAACTGCGGCCGCTGGGCTTGTTCAGGCCCGGACCTGGTCTGCCATGAGCGATCTCGCCTGGATCGAAGCGGCGCTGGTCTCGGCCCGTCCCCAGGCCGTGGGCGCCCTGCTGCGCTGGTTCCGCGACCTCGATACCGCGGAGGAGGCGTTCCAAGACGCCTGCTTGCGCGCATTGCGCAACTGGCCGGAGAAGGGGCCGCCGCGCGACCCGACTGCCTGGCTGATCATGGTCGGCCGCAATGCCGCGATCGACCATGCCCGCCGGCAGTCCCGCCATGCCCCCTTGCCGGCCGAAGAGCTGATCTCGGACCTGGAAGATGCCGAAGGCGCCATCGCCGAACGGATGGACGGCGCCGACTATCGCGACGACGTGCTGCGGCTACTGTTCATCTGCTGTCATCCCGACCTGCCGGCGACCCAGCAGATCGCGCTCGCCCTGCGCATCGTCTCCGGCCTGTCGGTCAAGCAGATCGCCCGCGCCTTCCTGGTCGGCGAGAGCGCCATGGAACAGCGGATCACCCGGGCCAAGGCGCGCATCGCCGATGCCGGCGTGCCGTTCGAGCCGCCGGGCCCGGTCGAGCGCGCCGAGCGGCTCGGCATCGTCACCGCAATGGTCTATCTCGTGTTCAACGAAGGCTATTCCAGCGGGGGCGGGGCCGAGAACCATCGCATCCCGCTGTGCGAGGAGGCGATCCGGCTCGGCCGCCTGCTGCTGCGCCTGTTCCAGACCGAGCCCGAGATCATGGGCCTTACCGCGCTGATGCTGCTGCAGCACGCCCGCACGCCGGCCCGGTTCGGTGCCGACGGCGCCATCGTGCTCCTCGAAGACCAGGATCGGTCCTTGTGGAACGGCCGCATGATCACCGAGGGCCTGGCGCTGGTCGAAAAAGCCCTGCGTCATCGGCGACCAGGCCCCTATCAGGTCCAGGCCGCAGTGGCGGCACTCCACGCCCGGGCCACCACGGCGCAGGAGACGGACTGGGCGCAGATCGACCTGCTCTACGCGACCCTCGAGCGGTTGCAGCCCTCACCCGTAGTGACGTTGAACCGGGCTGTCGCGGTCTCGAAGACCCGCGGTCCGGAGGCGGCACTGGCGCTGATCGAACCCCTGGCGGATCGGCTCGGCGGCTATTTCTACTTCTTCGGCCTCAAGGGCGCCCTGCTCGACCAGTTGGGCCGGGTCGAGGAGGCCCACGCGTGCTTCGACCAGGCCATCGCGCTCGCCCACACGCCGGCCGAGGCGGCCCATATCCGCCAGCATCTCGACCGGCTGGCCGGGCTCAAGGCATCGGGCGCATTACCCCCCGCGTAATCGACCCTGCGTCGGCGATCGCCAAAATGAGGCTTGTCTGGAACGGCCAGACAACCTCGATCATGGAGATTGAAATGTCCGACGCACAGCAGATCGCCCACCGCTACATCGCAGCCTGGAACGAGACCGACGCCGACCGCCGCGCGGCCTTGCTGGGAGAAACCTGGGCCGACGATGCACTCTATATCGATCCGATGGGCCGGGCCGCCGGCCGCGCCGAGATCGGTTCGATGATCGGCGCCGTTCAGCAACGCTTCCCCGGCTTCCGCTTCACGCTGATCCGTCCGGCCGACGGCTACGGCGACCATGTCCGCTTCGCCTGGTCGCTCGGTCCCGTCGGGGCGGAAGCGCCGATCGAGGGCAGCGATGTCGTCATCCTGGACGGCGGTCGCATCGCCAGGGTGATCGGTTTCCTCGACAAGCTGCCGCAGGCGGCCTGAACGATCGATCGAATTGCCTCGCTTCCCCTGGGAAGCGGGGCATTCGGTTCTGTCGACGCACAGCGAAACCGTCTCGGTATCGACTTCAGCTTCGTAGTGGATCCGCCCGCAGCGGCTCCGGCCGCCGATCTTCGTCGACCCGCTCCTTCGCAGCGCGGGCCGGGTCGGGCAGCCGCGCGATCTCGACCGGATCGGGCACGCCTTTCAGCGCGTGCCAACCGGCGCTGAGCCAGGGGCGGCCGGTGGTGCGGGCAAAATCCGCCGACATCAGCAACGGGGTGCCGAGCGCCTTCGTCAAAGTCTCGATGCGGGACGCGCGATTGACCGCCGGGCCGACCACGTTGAACGACAAGCGGCGCACCGAACCGACGTTGCCATGGGTCACCTCGCCGATGTCGAGGCCGATGCCGCACTTGATCTCGACGGCCCCGCGCGCGCGCCGCGCCTCGTTCGCCGCATCCAATCCGGCCAGCGCTTCCTCGGCGGCTTCGATCACGCCGGCCGTGACCATGCCGTCGGTCGAATCGTCGCGCACCGTGAAATAGATCATGATGGCGTCGCCGATGTGCTGGACCACCTCGCCGCCACGCTTGGTCGCCGCCGTGCCGAAAATATCGAAATATTCATTGAGCAGATCGAGCAGCTCGCTCGTCTCCATGGTTTCGGTCAGGCGCGTGAAATTGCGCAGGTCCGAATACCAGATGACCGCCCGCATGCGGCCGCCGTCGCCGCGCTTGACCGAACCGTCGAGGATGCTGGCGCCGGCCTGGGGGCCGACATACGTCTCGAGCAGGTTGATCGCGATATGGCGCAGCAGGCGCACTTCGAACGTGGCGCTGATCAGCTTCGATATGATTTCCAGCTCGTTCACGTCTTCGTCCGTGAAGCCGCCGGGCGCGTCGGTCGTGAAGCTGAGCCCCGCGCTACGCCGCCGTTCCGCAAAGGCCAGCGGCACGATCATATAATCCGTCGCTCCTTCGGCCCGCAATTCCTCGAACAGCGGCAACGCCAGGATCGGCGCATCCAGCCGGGCCCTGAGCGTGCGGCCGGTCTCGTCGATGATCTTGAGTGGGCTGCGCGCGTAAGTCTCGCTCAGATCCTTGGAATGCGGGTTGAGCGTGACCTGCAGTTCCTCCTCGCCGTCACGCGACCAGATGGTGCGGCCGCCGCTGAATTCCGGATCCAGCGTTTCCAGCAACAGGCCGGACCGCCAGATGCCATAGCCGAGCTTGACCAGTTCCCGGCACAAGGACTGATGCAGGGCATCGATGTCCGCACCCGAGCCGTGCAGCTCGGCCAGCCATATGACGAAGGGTTTCAGGCGCTCCTGGCGCATCGACCGACCATGACCTTTCACTGCTTCCGGGCGTTCCGATACGCCCGGGACCTACTCTGCCGCGTCCGGCGGCAGCGGCAGGCCGGATAGATTATCGTAGAGCCGGATCAGCAGTTGCCGCAACGCATCCCCGTCCTCGCCCGACATGCCGGCAATGGCCGTCGTCTCGTAGTCGAGCGCCAATGGCACGATCCGGGCGGCAATTTCCCGCCCTTCCGCGGTCAGATCGACCTCGACCGCCCGGGCATCCTCGGTACAACGCGTCCGGCTGACCAGCGAGCGTCCCTGCATGCTGGTGACCAGCCGGGACAAGGTCGAGACCTCGATGCTGGTCGCCTCGGCCAATGCGCCGAGCCGCATCGCGCCGTCATGCCACAGCACCGCCAGCACGCGCCACATCACCACCGTCAGATCGTCCTTGCGCAGCTCGCGCTGGAAAGCCTCGGTGATGCGAATCGCCGCGCGATTGAGCAGGTAGGGCAGATAGCGTTGAAGATCGAAGGACGACAAGGGACGCCTCATACTGTATTTTCTTTCGTTATACTCGGCGTCGCGGCGGAGTGAAGCGGTAATTTCGGGCGCGAGCCTCGCGTTTTAAAGTCGCCGCCCCGACCTGCTCGACCGTGAACTTGCGGATATCATCAGACGAGATCGCGATTGCTGCCGGATGAGGTCCCGGCTCATACCTCGTTGACGCGCGCGGGGCAGCGGTTAGGCTGGTGCCTCGTCATCCTTCCCAGACTGAGGGTCCGCCCGTCGTGATCGTATCTCCCGCCCAATCCTGCCGCCGTTCCGGCGCCCGACCATGACCGCCCGCTGGATAAAGGTCGCGACGACCAATGCCATCGACGAAGACGACATGATCGCCGTCGAAATCGAGGGGCGACACATCGCCATCTATCATGTCGGCGGTGTGTTCCACGCCACCGCCAATGTCTGCACCCACGCCTATGCGCTGCTGACCGACGGTTTCCTCGACGAGTGCACGATCGAATGCCCGCTCCATGCCGGTCGCTTCGACATCACGACCGGCAAAGCGCTGGGTGCGCCGGTCACGCAGGATTTGAAAGTCTATGCCTTGCGCGTCGAGGGCACGGACATCCTGATCGCGCTCGACTGAGCTACGCGTAGCAGCGCTCGTAGAGCGCCACCATTTCCTCGATGGTCGGCACGCGCGGGTTGTTGCCGGGCGAGCCGGAAGCGAGCGCCTGCTGCGCCATGGTCGGCGCCAGGTCGTGGTAGCGCTTGCGGTCTATGCCGTAGCGCTCGGGCGACGGCACGGACAGGTCCCGGTTGATCTGGCGCAGCGCATCGATCAGCCGGGCGACGGCGGCCTGATCGCCCTCGGCCGGGTCCGACAGGCCCATGGCATGGGCGCATTGGGCATAGCGCGGCATGGCGGCCGGCGCCGAGAACGCCGTGATCTCGGGCAGCAACATGGCGTTGGACAGGCCGTGCGGCACATGGAAGAACGCGCCGATCGGCCGGCTCATGCCATGGACGAGTGCCACCGACGCGTTCGAGAATGCCATGCCGGCCTGGGTGGCGCCCAGCATCATCGCCTCGCGCGCGGCGTGGTTGCCGGGCTCGGCACACACGATCGGCAGGTGGGCCCAGATCAGCTTCATGGCCGACAGCGCCATCGAATCGCTGAACAGGTTCGCGCGCTTGCTGACATAGGCCTCGATCGCGTGGGTCAGCGCGTCGATGCCCGTATCGGCCGTCAGGCGCAACGGCATGCTGAGCGTTAATTCATAATCGATGATGGTCGCGACGGCGGTGGCGGAGATGCCGGCGATCAACATCTTCTCATCGGTTTCCGTATCGGTGATGACCGTGAAGCGCGTGACCTCCGACCCGGTGCCCGCGGTCGTCGGGATCGCGACCAGCGGCAGGCCCATGACCGGAATCGGCGCCGGCACCTTATAGTCGCGCATCTTGCCGCCATTGGCCGCCAGGATCGCCATGGCCTTGGCCGTGTCGATCGGGCTGCCGCCGCCCAGCGCCACCAGGCCGTCATAGTCGCCGTCTACGATCTGCCGGGCGCCGATCTCGATCACCTCGGTCGTCGGATCCGGTACCGTGTCGGCGAACACGCCCCAGGCGATGCCGGCCGCATCGAGCAGGTCGGTCACGCCGGCGAGCCGGCCGGAGTCGCGCATGAACGGGTCGGTCACGATCAGCGGCTTGGTAATACCGACCCGGCCCAGCAGGCCCGGGAGTTCCTTGAGCGCGCCGCCGCCGATGACCATTTGTCGCGGTAAGGTGATATTGGCGATCATCGGACTGGTGCTCCCATTTGCGCGTCGTTTCAGCCGGTTATAGCGACAGCTGCACCGGTCCGACAGAGATTGGTCTGCGGTGTGTCCGCGCCAAGGGCGGAAAATCCGCACATCATACGGAATATAATGCATTGCAAGATCGTTCGCTTATCAACGAGGTCTTAGCCTTTTGGGTGCAGCCTCTCTAGGCTGTTGGCTGCAGTGGCCTCGAGCGCCCGCCCCCAGACGGCACGACACCTGATCTTGGCCCCGGAGCCGGCGATGAAGCATTCGCATCCCGAGTCGATTCTCCGCCCCGCGGCGGCGGTCGATCGACGTCGATTGCTCCGGTTGCTGGGCGGCGGTGCCGCGGCCTTCGCGCTTGGGCTGGGGCGCCGAGCGCTTGCCGCCAGCACCGACATCCGCTTTTTCCGCATCGGCACCGGCGCGCCGAGCGGCACCTATTTCCCCTTGGGCGGCGAGATCGCGAACGCCCTGTCCAACCCGCCGGGCTCGCGCGATTGCGCCAAGGGCGGCGCCTGCGGCGTGCCCGGTGTGATCGCCGTGGCCCAGGCGAGCCAGGGCTCCGTCGAAAACGTCGAGGCCGTCGTCAAGGGCCAGTTCGAATCGGCGCTGTGCCAGGCCGACGTCGCGAGCTGGGCCTATGCCGGCACCAACGGTTTCGCCAAGGACGGCGCGCAACCGGGCCTGCGCGCACTCGCCAACCTCTATTCGGAAAGCCTGCACATCGTCGTGCGCGCCGACGGGCCGATCCACACGCTGAAGGACCTCAAGGGCAAGCGGATCTCGCTGGGCGAGCCCGAGTCCGGCACGCTCGCCGATGCCCGGCTGGTCCTGGCCGGTGCAGGGCTCGGCGAGAAAGACCTGAAGGCGAGCACCATGAAGCTGACGCAGGCCGCGGCAGGCCTGGCCGCCGGGTCGATGGACGGCTTCTTCCAGATCGCCGGCTGGCCGGTGCCGGCCATCGCCGAACTGGCCCAGAACACGAAGCTGCGCCTGCTGCCCATCCCCCAAGACGTGGCCGACCGCCTGCGCAAGAAATGGGGCTTTCTGGCGCAGGACCGCATCCCGGGCGGCAGCTATGAAGGGATCGAGGAGGATGTCGACACTCTCGGCATCGGCGCCGAATGGATTACGACCGACAAGATCGAGACCGATTTCGCCTATCGTCTGGTCAAGGCGCTGTGGCACGAAAGCAGCCAGAAGCTGATCGAGAACGGCCATCCGATCGGCAAGCGCATCAAGCTGGCCAAGGCGATCGACGGGCTCGCCATTCCGCTGCATCCGGGCGCGGAGCAATTCTATCGCGAGGCCGGATTGCTGGTTCAGGCATCGCAAAGCCAGTAAGGAACGTCCTTACGCCCCGCGTCGGATCTCGATCCGCGCATGGTCGGCCAGGTGCTCGACCGCCACCAGTTCGCTGCCGGTCGTCGTGCAGAAATGCTCGAAGTCTTTCGGCGCACCCGGATCGGTCGTCAGCACGACCAGGATCTCGCCGGGCTCGACAGTCTTCAGGATCTTGCGCGCTTTCAGCACGGGCAGCGGGCAGATCAGCCCACGGGCATCGAGTTCGGTGATCATGCCCGGAACATGGCGCCGACCGCGGCCGGGGACAAGATCACCCGAGGGCCCGGGTCCGCTGCTCGATCGCCGTCAGCACGGCCACCATGTCGGCCGCCTCATGGCCGAGCGCCAGCGTTTCGCCGTAGAGCGCATGGCATACGTCGAGCAGCGGCGAAGCGATGCCGGCCGCGCGGGCCGCTTCCGCGACCAGCCGGTTGTTCTTCAGCACGTCCGGGATCGCGGCCTGGATGGCGAAGTCGCGCGCGACGAGCTTGGGCAGCTTGACGCGCGACACGTCGCTCGCCATCGGGCCGGCATTGAGCACGGCCACGAACTGATCCAGATCAAGGCCGTGGCGATCGGCGAAATGCACGGACTCCGCCAGGGCGGTCACCATCGGGATCAGGAACAGGTTGACGGACAGCTTCATGAGCAGCGCGTTCGGCACCGTGCCGCAGATGACGGTATCCCGGCACATAGGCGCCAGCAGGGGGCGGACCTCGGCAACGGCATCCGGCTCCCCGGCCAGCATGGCGACCAGCTGGCCGGCCTCGGCCGGCTTGCGCGATCCTGACACCGGCGCCTCGACATAGCGCCCGCCGGCCGCGCGGATGTCGGTCTCGAGGGCGCGCGAATAGGCCGGCGCGGTCGTGCCCATATGGACGATCGTGCGCCGCCCGGCGCGGGATGCGAAATCCGGTCCGCCACGGTCGAGCACGGCATCGATTGCGCCGTCGTCGGCCAGCATCAGGATGACGACGGCCGCGCGGGCGAAAACCTGGGCCGCGTCCGTCACGATCTCCGCGCCCGCCGCCGCCAGGCTCTCGGCCTTGACCGGCGAGCGGTTCCAGATCACGAGCGGCAGCCCGGCCTTGGCCAGGTTCAATGCCATCGGCTGCCCCATCGCGCCTAAGCCGATGAAGCCGATCGACCGTATGGTCTCGCCCAAGTTTTCCTCCACAAGTCGTCGCTCCAGCCGCCAGGATGGCGAAGATCGTGCGGTACGGCAAAAGAGAAGATTTCGTCGGCGGATGAAGGATCTTCACCTGCCGGGCACAGCTAGCCGGCGATGCGCTGCGGCTCTATTTCATCGGCCGCGAACGCCTCCGCCTCGCCGACCAGCCATCGCTTGAAGCCGAGCAGGTCGGGCCGGTGATCCGTCCCTTCCGAACTCACCAGCCAATAGGCGGTTTCGGCGACGATCGTCGGGCCGATTTCGACCAGCGCGCCGGTCGCGAGGTCCGGGTCGACCAGCGGCCGTCGACCGAGCGCCACGCCCAGCCCCATGCAAGCGGCGCCGAACGCGAGGTCGATCGTATCGAAGCGCAGGCCCCCAGCCGTGCCGATCCTCGCGGTGCCCGTGCGATCCTGCCAGGCCTGCCAGTCTTCGCTTGCCGGCGTGACATGGATCAGCGTCGCCCGGCGAAGATCGACGGCGCCGGCACCGTCGGTCAATCGATCGCGATAGGCCGGACTGCAGACCGGCACCAGCCGTTCGCCGAACAACCGGATCCAGGCCGCACCGGCAACCGGTGTCCGGCTCATGCGGACGGCGAAATCGAAGCCGTCGAGGGGAAACCCGACCTGCCGGCGCGAGGTGTCGATACGGACGCCGATCGTCGGCCACCGCTCGCTGAACCGATGCAGCCGCGGCAGCAGCCAGCGGGAGGCCAGCGTCGGCGCGCAGGTCACGGCGACGGTGCGTTTCGTCCGCGGGCCGCACAGGCGCTCGGTGCCGATCGCGATCAGGGACAGCGCCTCGGAAACATACGGCAGATAATCCTTGCCCTCAGGAGTCAGCGATAGGGTCCGGATCCCACGACTGAAGAGTTCGACGCCAAGTGCCTGTTCCAGGCCGACGATCCCGTGGCTGACCGCACTCGGCGTCACGCTCAATTCCGCAGCGGCGCGCTTGAAGCTGCCATGCCGCGCGGCCGCTTCGAAGAAACGAAGCGAGGAAAGCGGTGGAAGACGAAGCGGCATCGCACATCTCCTGCAGCGGCTTGAGCGACGGAGGTTCCGCGATGATGCTCCGTCAGCGTTCCGACCATAGCGGCGAAGCGTCTGACGGACATCGGGAATACGTTCGCCGTCCGCAGCATGTTTGACCGGGCGTGCCGTCCGGTCCATCATCGGGTCGGAAGAATTCGCGAACGCCTCGGGGGAAGCGCCAGCACCTGATGACACTCGAAACCGAGCCCGCCCAAGAAGCCCGGACCGTCACGACCACCTGCTACATGTGCGCCTGCCGCTGCGGCATCCGGGTGCATCTGCAAGGTGGCCAGATCCGTTACATCGACGGCAACCCCGACCATCCGGTCAACAAGGGCGTGCTGTGCGCCAAGGGCTCGGCCGGCATCATGCAGCATCTGTCGCCGGCCCGGCTGACGGCGCCGCTGAAGCGGGTCGGGCCGCGCGGCTCCGGCGAGTTCGTCACCATCTCGTGGGACGAGGCACTGGAGACCGTGACCGAACGGCTGCGCCACATCCGCGCGACCGACCCGAAGCGCCTGGCGCTCTATACCGGGCGCGACCAGTCCCAAGCCCTGACCGGCTGGTGGGCCAGCCAGTTCGGCACGCCCAACTATGCGGCCCATGGCGGCTTCTGCTCGGTCAACATGGCGGCCGCCGGACTCTATACCTTCGGCGGCTCGTTCTGGGAATTCGGCGAGCCGGACTGGGACCATTCCAACTATTTCCTGCTGTTCGGCGTGGCCGAGGACCATGGCTCCAACCCGCTCAAGATCGGGATGTCGCGGCTGAAGGCGCGCGGGGCCAAGATCGTATCGATCAACCCGATCCGCACCGGCTATTCCGCGATCGCCGACGAATGGCTGGGCATCCGACCGGGCACCGACGGGCTGCTGGTCGCGAGCCTGATCCGCGAGTTGCTGCGCGCCCAGAAAATCGACAAGGACGCGCTGACCCGGACGTCCAATGCCGCCTGGCTGTTGATCGACGATCCCGGCGCCCCGGACGACGGCCTGGTCGCGCGCGACGGAGAGGGCCATCCCCTGACGCTCGATGCCGCCGGCACGGTCGGCCGTGCTTTCGATCCCGCGCGCACGCCACTGCTGGGCGGCACCGCGACCCTGGCCGACGGCCGCCCCGCGGTGCCGGCGTTCCAACTGATGGCAGCCCGCTTCCTCGATGATCGATACGATCCCGAAACGGTCGGCCCGGAAACGGGAATCGACCCGGCGACCATCCGGCGCATTGCGGCCGAACTGGCCGAGGCGGCATTCAACTCCGCGCTCGAACTGCATATCCCCTGGACCGACTGGCAGGGCGTGCGGCATGAGACCATGGTGGGCCGTCCGGTCAGCATGCACGCCATGCGCGGCGTGTCGGCCCATTCCAACGGCTTCCACACCTGCCGGCTGATCCATCTGCTGCAGATGCTGCTGGGTACGATCGATGCACCGGGCGGCTTCCGCTACAAGCCGCCCTATCCGAAGCCGGCGCCGCCAGTGGTAAAGCCCGCCGGCAAGCCCGCCGGCGTGGTGCCGAACTGGCCGCTGAGCGGTCCGCCGCTGGGCTTTCCCACCGGTCCCGAGGATCTGCTGGTCGAGAAGGACGGCACGCCCTGCCGGCTGGACAAGGCGTTTTCCTGGGAGGCGCCGCTCGCGGCCCACGGCCTGATGCATCTGGTGATCCGCAACGCCTGGGCCGGCGATCCTTATCCGATCGATACGCTGTTCATGTTCATGGCCAACATGAGCTGGAACTCGTCGATGGCGGTCGGCGAGACGATGCGCATGCTGACCGACAAGGACGAGGCGACCGGCGAGCATCGCATCCCGTTCATCGTCTATTCCGACGCCTACGCTTCGGAAATGATCGCCTATGCCGACCTGGTGCTGCCCGACACCACCTATCTGGAGCGGCACGACTGCATCTCGCTGCTCGACCGGCCGATCTCGGACGCCGACGGCGCCGCCGATTCGATCCGCCGCCCCGTCGTGCCGATCGAACGCGAGGTGCGGCCGTTCCAGGACGTGCTGATCGAGATCGGCGCGCGCCTGGGCCTGCCCGGCCTGGTCAGGGACGACGGCAGCCCGCGCTATCCGGGTCTCTATCCCGACTACATCGTCAACCACGAGCGGGCGCCCGGCCAGGGCCTGCTCGCCGGCTGGCGCGGCAAGGATGCCGAATGCGAGGCGCTGGGCCCGCCCAACCCGCACCAGCTCGAAGCCTATATGGCGAACGGCTGTTTCTGGCGGACCGAAATTCCGGCGGAGGCGCGCTATTTCAAGCACGTCAACCGGGCCTATCTGGACTGGGCCGTCGGCATGGGCTTCCTCGCCCGGCCGGAACCGGTGATCCACCAACTCTACACCGAAAGCCTGCAGCGCTTCCGCCTGGCCGCCGCGGGCCACGGGCCGATCCAGCCGCCGGACGAGCATCGCCAACGGGTCGCGACCTATTTCGATCCCCTGCCCTTCTGGTACCCGCCGTTCGAGGCGGCGGAACTCGCCGCCGACAGCTTCCCGCTCCATGCGCTGACCCAGCGGCCGATGGCGATGTACCATTCCTGGGGGTCGCAGAATGCCTGGCTGCGCCAGATCCATGGCGAAAACCGGCTCTATGTCGCCCGTGCCTTGGCCGAGCGCCAGGGCATCGCCGACGATGACTGGGTGCGGCTGACCAGCCACCACGGCACGATCACCGCCCAGGCCCGGCTGATGGAGGGGGTCAACCCCGACACGGTCTGGACCTGGAACGCGATCGGCAAGCGGTCGGGCGCCTGGAACCTGGCACCGGACGCGCCGGAGGCGACGCGCGGCTTCCTGATGAACCACCTGATCAGCGACCTGCTGCCGCCCAAGGCCGGCGGGTATCGCTATGCCAACGCCGATCCGGTGACCGGCCAGGCCGCCTGGTACGACCTCAAGGTCCGGCTGGAAAAGGTCGATGCCCCCGACCGGATCCTGCCGACCCTGGGCGTGCCGCCCGGCCAACCCGTCCGGCCGAAACGGCTCAGCTATGGCGGCTGGTTCGCGAAAAAGAAGGTGCCCGCATGACCACGCTGCCGATCCCGGGGGCCGTGCGGCTGGGCCTGGTCATCGACCTCGACATCTGCGTCGGCTGTCACGCCTGCGCGGTCAATTGCAAGGAATGGAACACCGGCGGCATCGCCGGGCCGCTGACCGATTTCGATCCCTACGGCGCCAAGCCGGACGGGGTGTGGTTCAACCGCATCCACAGCTACGAGGTCGGCGACGGCCCCGCCGGCCAGACCGTGCATTTCCCGCGCTCGTGCCTGCATTGCGAGAATGCCGAGTGCGTCACCGTCTGTCCGACCGGCGCCTCGCTGAAACGGGTCGAGGACGGCATCGTGCTGATCGACGAGGACAAGTGTATCGGCTGCAAGCTGTGCTCCTGGGCCTGCCCCTACGGCGCGCGCGAGTTCGACGAGGATGTCGGCGTCATGCGCAAATGCACGCTGTGCGTCGACCGGATCTATGACGAGGCACGGCCCGAGGCCGAACGGGTGCCGGCCTGCGTCTCGACCTGTCCGGCCTCGGCACGGCATTTCGGCGACCTGGGCGATCCGGCGTCCGCCGTGTCGCAGATGGTGGCAGACCGCGCCGGCATGGCGCTGATGCCGGAGCTGGGCTATCGCCCGACCAACCGCTATCTGCCGCCGCGCGCCAAAGGCGGCGGTTGCTCATCGCATGGCAACGCGCCGGCGCTGGAACCCGCCGTGCCGGAAGGCACCGGCTTCCTCGGCTGGCTCGACCGGCTGCTGTCGCACTGATGCACCCCGCCCTTTCGGTCATCCTCTTCACCGTGGCGTCGGGCATCGGCTATGGCATGCTGATGCTGCTGGCCGTGCTGCTGCCGGCCGGCCTCGTGCCCGGCGACCGGCTGTTCGGCGCGGTCGCCCTGGGCCTGGCGCTGGCCGGCATCGGTGGCGGGTTGCTGGCCTCCACCGCCCATCTCGGCCGCCCGGAACGGGCCTGGCGCGCCTTTTCGCAATGGCGCAGCTCCTGGCTCAGCCGCGAGGGCATTCTGGCCGTGCTGAGCCTGCTGGCCATCGCCACGCTGGTCCTGGTCTGGCCGATCCTGGCCGCACCCCGCGGCTGCATCGATGCGACGGCGATCGTCGCCGGCCTGCTGTCCGCCGCGACCGTGGGCGCCACCGCGATGATCTATCGCTCCCTGAAACCAGTCGCGCGCTGGCACAATGGCTGGACCGTGCCGTGCTATCTGACGATCGCGCTGGCGTCGGGCGGGTTGTGGCTCGACTGGGCCGGGGCGGCGACCGGAGCGATCGATCCGGTGCCCCGCGGCGTCGTGCCGATGCTGGTGCTGCTGGCGGCGCTGGTGAAGACGCTCTATTGGCGCCATACCGACCGGGCGCCGGCGACGACGACGATCGGCACCGCGACCGGCCTGGGTGCGCTGGGCCAGGTCCGGCCGCTCGACCCGCCGCACACGGCCGAAAATTACGTCATGAAGGAAATGGGCTTCCGCATCGCCCGCAAGCACGCGGCCAAACTGCGCCGGATCGCGGGCGTGCTCGGCGTCGCGGTGCCGCTGGTGCTGATGGTGCTGGGATGGCTGTTGCCGGGCCTGGGTCTTGCGACCGCCCTCCTAGCCGCACCGATCGCCACGATCGGCGCGCTGGTCGAGCGCTGGCTGTTCTTCGCCGAGGCGAAGCATCTGGCGATGCTGTACTACCGGGCGGATGCCGCTTAGACGGCAGCGGCGGATGGATCTAGCCGGCGGCTGTCTACCCTTGTAGGTCATTCAGGATCGGTTTCGCCAATCCTGAAACCGGCCGTTCGCCGTACCGCCTTCCCGGCGACAATTGACCCGAAGGGGATGTTGAATGCTCTGCACTCACGATCACGTATTTTTGCTGCCATTGGCAGCGGAGGGCACATTTAGCAGATGAGAGCTCCACATTTTGTAACTATGCGATGTGAAGCATAAAATACATGCAACAAGAAAAATGTGTTCTAGACCGTAGAAATTTTCACGATCAAATCTGATGTAAGGTGCATATCTCACGCATAACACCAGTCCCAAGGTATTTGCAACAATGATTGATCTTTCATTCTTCATATGGCTTCCGCGCCATAGTTTTGTGAGAGAAAATAAATTGGCTAATACCGCAATGATGGATGCGATCATTTCAAGGCCTACAAGCATCAAACCCTCCTCCGACTGACGCTCTCCGATATCGAAACCTAACGAAACGGGTAGCCTTATACAGCCGAACGATGCACCAGGCGACCGGCTGCTTGTGGCGGTTATTCGCCATCCAGATGTGTTTCATCCCCAGGTTAGGAACGAGAAATCCCTCAGGCCGCCCATATCAGATCGAATGGACACCAGCCGGAATCGACCCATGTGCGTCATAGGTTCCTGTCTCGGATGAGGCGGGAAGCAGACGCTCGGTGCAGCTTGGCTACCGCAGCCCGTGATTAGACGCCCCCAACACGAATGGGATACTGAGGCCCCGGACCTCATTTGGAGGCCTATAACCAGCATCACCTAACCTGGTCCTTAGAGGTTCGGTCCGGAACCGCTATGGTCAACCAACTTGAAACCATGGGACCAAAGACAGCGCGGGCTCGCGCATAAATAGAGGCCCTTCTTGCATGCCACGGCACTTTTAGTTTAATTTCCCGGCAGCTCAGACGGGAAAAATTATGAAAAATATCGCAGTTTTTAATCATAAGGGCGGTGTCGCCAAGACGACGATGACCTTCCACCTTGGATGGATGCTCGCAGTCCTCGGGAAGCGCGTCATGGTGGTGGACTGTGACCCCCAATGCAATTTGACGGGCGTGTTTCTGGGCGAGATTGAAGGGGAAGATTATCCTTTCGAAAGCGAGTCGGCTCAGAAGCCCCTGAACATTCGGGACGCAGTTCGTCCGGCATTTGAATCGCGTCCATACATGATCGAACCGGTGGGTATATTTGAATCGCCGAAACAGCCCGGACTGTTCCTCCTCCCCGGACACGTGGGCTTGTCGGAGTACGAAAGCCAGCTTGCGGTGTCACACGAGCTGAGCAACACGTTGTCTGCTCTTCAAAACATTCCGGGTGCGCTTCACCACGCCATCACCATAACGGCGGCGAAAAACAAGATCGACTTCGTGCTGATCGACATGAGCCCAAGTCTCGGCGCGATTAATCAAAACCTGTTAATGACGAGCGACGCGTTCATCATACCGATGGCCCCGGATCTTTTCTCGGCAATGGCGCTCCGCTCGCTGGCGAAGACTCTGCCTAAATGGGCCGAATGGGGTAAGAAGGCAGCCAGTAACGCGACTCTGAAATCGGCTGACTACCCATTTCCGGATGTCACGCCTAAATACCTCGGCTCCACGGTTAACAATTTTCGTAAAAGGGCGCGGAATAATGAGGAGGCGAAGCCTACCGTCGCATTTCAAAGATGGTTCGACAGGCTGGCGGAAGCTCGCGCGACCGACCTAATCACTGCGCTGGACGCATCGCATATGCTGCTGCCGCGGCAATCATATGAAGCGGCCGGGGCTGATCTGAATAAGTTTCTAATGGAGATCGGGTCGCTCGATGGCCTGATCGCCACGGCGCAAGAGTTGGCGAAACCAGTATTTGCGATCGATCTAAACATGGACACCGATTTCCGCGGCACCGTGGGAGAAACCTACCAAATAAAAATCAATGACGTTCGCCAAGGCTTCAGGCTCGGGGCCAAGCGAGTGATCGCCCTTACGGACACATTCTGACCATGGCACGTTTCGATGATGCGGTAGCGACGTTTCAGCACGCTATCGAGCGCGCCCGTCAGATGGTCGTCTTATATGACGCTCTCTCGTCGCTGCGTCCACGGGAACCCGCCAACGATGACGCGCTAAGATCGGCCTACTTTCAGACCGTCAGCTCATTTGACTTCTTTGCCCATGAACTGGCGGCAATCGAGGCGCGGCATCGCTTCGAGAATGGAGTTAGGACCAGGAATATCTCGCTTCCAATGGAGATCATGGGAATACAGGACGCTCCGGCGAGAATTAGTGCTGCTGAGGCGAACCTTAGAGCAGCAAATGCGTTCAAAGCATTTGTTGATCCGGGAAAACTCGCAGAAATGTTGTCCTGCTATTGTATTGATCCGTGGAAAAAAATATGCGAAGCGATGAACCAGGATGTCGCCACTGGAAATGGGAGGACAACAGAACAAGTAAAAGGGCAGCTCAGGAGTGTATGGAAACGACGAAACAAAATCGCTCATGAAGCCGACGTTAATCCGACGCTTGCAGGCATCAGTCTTTGGCCAATTGACAAATCAGATACCGAGCTGACGATTAGTTTTATTCTTTCTGTGGGTGAACACCTTCCGGCGGTCATTTCGATAGAGCTTCCGGCTGGGGCAGACGCCGACGTTGATGATGCTCTTGCTGTCTGAGCCATCCGAACGTCAGTTCTGGTGTCTCGATGGTGGAAAGCAGACAAACGTTCTCGGCCAACCCCTGCCTTAAACCGAATGTCCGATTTCGACGCATCTCTTCCTGAAAGCGGGCCAGACCGCAGTCCACCCTCCCCAGCCATCGCCATACGCCCCAACTCGCGGGACCCCAAACAAAAAAGCCGTATCCGACCAGGATCGGATACGGCTTTTGAAATTGGCCTCGAATCGCCCTTACGGGAACAGGCTATCGATCGAAGACTGATCGAGCGCCGCGCCCGCGTCGGGTACTTCGGCGACCGGCTCCTTGGCCTTCTTCTCGGCCTTCTTCTCCGGCGGCTTTTCGGCCGGCTTCGGCTTTTCGACCGGGGCGGCTGCCACCGGTTTCGGCGGTTCGGGTTCGGCGGCGGCCGCCGCCCATTCGTCTTCGACGGACGGCGTGTTGAAGCCGCCGGCCAGCAGGTTGTCGACCTCGCTCTGGTCGACGCCGCCCGACAGCGCCGGGCCGTGCATCAGGTGGGCATCGGGCCGCGTGTCGCGTTCCGCGGTCTCGACGTCGTCGCCCTTGACGCCGTCCAGGCCCCAGATGCGGATCATCGCATCGACGCGTTCTTCGAGGTAGCGGAGCGTGGAGACGACCTTGGAGATGCGCTGGCCGGTGATGTCCTGGAAACCGCAGGCCATCAGGATGTTGGTCGCCTCGATGTCGAGCTGGTCGGCCTCGTCGGCCATCCCCTCGCCCTTCTTGACGCGCTGGGCCAGTTCCATGATGCGCTCGGCACCATTGAGGATATCGGACGTCGCCCGCTCCGTCGCGTGCACGATCGCGTCCAGTTCCTCGGTCGCGAGATTGATGCGCCGGGTACTGCCAGCACCGTTCTCGTCGGCGGGCTTCATCGCCGAGATCTCGGTCTTGGCTCGACGGATCGATGCCGCCATCTCGATCAATTCGCGCCGCAGCACTTCGAGATGGACGTCCTCCGCCGACCGGACCTGGGACTTCTCGATCCATTGCCGGATCGACCGCAGACCCGCGTGATATTCGTCGATCGCCAGGACAGCCCCCCGCTTGTCCCGCATTCGCAGGAAGGCGCGTCCGGCTTCTGAGGACAACAGCGCGTCCTCGATGGCAATATACTGCTCGCCGGCCAGGTCCTTGGGGACCTTGAGACCTGACATGTTCATTACCCCCGGGACTGAGATCACAGCACCGACGCGATCTTGGTCTTCAACGTCTCGGCGTTGAAGGGCTTCACGATGTAGTTGCTGACGCCGGCGGCCTTGGCGGCCACGACGTTCTCGGTCTTGGACTCGGCGGTCACCATGATGAACGGCGTCCCCTTGAGCGCGCTGTCCGCCCGCACGAGCTTCAACAGCTCGAGACCCGACATGGGCTCCATGTTCCAATCCGAGATGACCAGGCCGAACTTGTGGCCGCGCATCTTGTCATAGGCCGAAGCGCCGTTGTCGGCCTCTTCGATGTTGGTAAACCCGATCTGGTTGAGCAGGTTTTTGATGATGCGGCGCATGGTGCTGTAGTCGTCAACGACCAGCACCGGCACACTCGTATCCATCCGAACGTCCTCTTTGTGGGAAACCGCATGCGGCAAAAAGCACAGCCACCATAAGAAAGACGCGGTTAAGAAGGCGTTAGTTTTCCAGCAGTCGCGCAAGACGATCGACGGCGCCGCGAATTTCTGCCGGACGCGCCGCGGCGAAGCCCATGATGAAGCCCGGTCGCGCAGGGCCGCGAAAGGATGTCGACAGCGGCCGCAGCTCGATGCCCAGCCGGCGCGCGGCGGCCGCGATCGCGACGTCGTCGGCGCCCGCCGGCAGATAGGCGCAGGCATGCATGCCGCCGTCGGTCGGCCCGAGCGTCAATCGCCCGGCCAGGCCGGCCACCGCATCGACCAGCGCCTGCCGCCGTTCCTCGTACACGGTCCGCATGTGCCGCAGGTGGGTGCCCAGATGCCCCTCGCCGATGAAATCGGCCAGCGCCGCCTGGGGCAGGGTCGAGGTGTGGCCGTCCATCAGCACGCGCGCCGCCACGAACCGTTCGGCCAGCTCGGGCGGCGCCACCAGGTAGGCCAGGCGCAGGCCCGGAAACATCAGCTTGTTGAACGTGCCGACATAGACGACCCGACCGGCCTCGTCCAAGCCCTGGAGCGCCGCCAGCGGCCGGCCGACGTAGCGGAATTCGCTGTCGTAGTCGTCTTCGATGATGAAGGCGCCGGTGCGCGCGGCCCAGGCCAGCAGTTGCAGCCGGCGCGACAGGCTCATGGCGACGCCGGTCGGGAATTGATGGGATGGCGAGACATAGACGAGCCGGGCGTCGGGTGCCAGGCGGATGCCGGCGGCCACGTCGATGCCCTCGCCATCGACCGGCACCGGCACGACCTGGGCACCGGAGGCGACGAAGGCGGCGGCGGCGGCCCGATAGCCCGGCTCCTCGTGCCAGACCGTGTCGCCGGGATCGGTCAGGAGCCGGCAGGCAAGATCGATCGCCTGCTGACTCGAGGTCAGGACCACGACCTGGTCCGGCTGGCAGGCGACCGCGCGGGTCGAGCCGACATAGGCGGCGATCGCCTCACGCAGCGGCCGGAACCCGGCGCGGTCGCCGGCGCCCAGATGATCGGGCCCGGGCGCGCGGGCGGCCCGCGCCAGCAGCCGGGCCCAGAGTTGGCGCGGAAACAGGTCGAGTGCCGGCACCGACGGCAGGAAAGCCCGGCCGGCCAGCGGTCCTTCCCCGCCATAGGGCTGCGCCATCAACTCGCCGCGCTTCGACAGGCCGGTCGTGGCCGGCCTCGCCGATCCGGCGCGCGGCGCGTAGGCGGGTGCCAGCTCGCGCTCCGGCAGGTCGACACTGACGAAGCTGCCGCTGCCGTGGCGACGCTCGATGAAGCCCTCGGCCTCGAGCTGGTCGTAGACCGCCTCGACCGTGTTGCGCGACAGGCCGGCGTCCTCGGCCAGGCGCCGGCTCGCCGGCAGGGCGCCGCCGGGCATCAGCGCGCCGTCGAGGATGGCCTTGCGCAACCGGGCGTGCAGTCGCGCCAGCAGCGAGGCACCGTCGCCAGAGCGGCCGGAAGCATCGAAACCGTCCAGCAACGGCACGGGCAAACCGCGCGATCGTCGTGCCATGGAACCTCGAAAGTGGCTGGCCACGACGGAAACGAACGCGCCGCGGCACAACCACTATGATCGAGCCGCCCGGCCGGGTGAAGTGCCGCCTGCGCTTGAGGCGATGCGCCCCATGCATGTCGCGGAAAAAAGGCTTAGGGTGCTCCGCGACATCGGAGGCGGGGCGAGCGGTTTGGACGAACGAGCGGCACATTCGACGGATCGGCGCGGCACATCCCGCACGGTCGCCATCCTGGCGGGCCTGTCGCTGGCACTCAATCTGCTGGCCGGGGGCGCCTATCTCGGATCCAGCTATCTGGCGATCCACCAGGCCAAGCCCAATTTCATCGATCGGCGCTTTGCAGATCTCGGCGCCAAATTGGGCGTCGATGCCGGCACCGACCCCGGCATAGTGGCGCTCCATCGGGCGGTCAAGGTCGCGATCGAGGTTCGCCACATCCGCAGCCAGCCGCTGGTCGACGACATCCTGGCCGAATTCGCCAAGCCCGCCCCCGATGCCGGGCGCATCCGGTCGCTGCAGGACGCGGTCATCGGCCTCCGGCGGACCTCGGGCGATGAAGTGCTGTCCGCCCTGATCGCGTTCCTCGGCCAAGCGACGCCGAAGGAGCGGGCCGACCTCATCGCCCTGCTGCGCGACAAGAAGGAGCCGGACACCATGCCGCTCCACTTCGGACTGATCCCCTGAGCATTGCCGCCGGCCGCCGAGCTCAGCCCGCCGTCCGCGCAACGAGACGCGCCAACGCCGCGCATACCGCCTCGGGCTGGGTATGGTGCAGCATGTGGCCGACGCCAGGCAGGACCTGGAAACCCGCGTTCGGCACCGCGCGCGCCAGGCGAAAGGCATGGGCCGCGGGATCGACGACCTTGTCGGCCCCGCCGGTCAGGATCTCGACCGGGATCGCAATCTGCTTGTAGTGCGGCCGCAGCCTGGCGACGTCGGCGTTGAGCGCCGCCAGATCCTCGGCATTGGCGCGCAGCTGCGAGGGGCGCAGCGCCAGTTCGACCGGGAAGCTGGCGAAGCTCGCCGGCACCGGTTCCGGGGCGAACAATTGGGCGATGATCTCGCGCGCCAGGCCGGCCGCGAGCGCCGGCGCCAAGGCGCGGCTCATCAGGCTGCCGATGACGGGTGCCGCGGGTAGCCCGGCGATCCACAGCGTGGCCTCGCGCGCCGGATGGCTCCAGCCCGCCAGCACCAGCAGGCCGGCGACATCGAGGGGAAATTCCCGGGCATAGGCCAGCGCCAGCGCCCCGCCCCAGGAATGGCCGATCAGGATCGGCCGCTCGACGCCGAGTTGCGCCAGCGCCCGATGCAGCAGGCGTGCCTGCGCCTCCGGGCCGGCCAGATCCGGCCGCGGCCGGTCGCTATGGCCATAGCCCGGCCGGTCGATCGCGATCATTCGGCAGGTGGCGCCGACCATCGGGGCGAAGCGGCTGGTCAGCAGGTCCTCGACCATGCCGCCGGCGCCATGGACGAACACGACGGGGCGTCCCGCCCCCTGCTCGATCCAATGCAGCCGGACGCCGTCGACCTCGATGAACCGGCCGCCGGGTGGATGCGCTGCCTCGACCCGGCGCGCCTCGGCCTCCTCGTCCGGCCAGAGCGACGCGAAGAGGGCGCCGGGATCCGGCAATTGCAAGCCGCGGGCGAACTCAGCCATCTTGCGCGCTCCCTCCTCCGCCGCTGCCTTGATCGCGTCGAGCGGACCGGCCTCGTCGGTCACAACAGGCGGTCCAGCACGGCACGATAAGCCGAAGCCACCTCAGCCTCGTCATCGTGCCGACCGTTGCGCACCCGCCAGCGGCCGCCGACCAGCACGTGGCGGATCAGCGGGACGTTGCCGGCGAAGACCAGCGCGTCGACCAGCCGGTCGCCGCTGCGGCCGTAGAGCAGCGGATGGTCGCCGTCCAGCACCAGCAGGTCGGCGCGATGGCCGGGCCTGAGCGCCCCGAGGCGCCGGCCGGACGCCGCTGCACCGCCCTCGAGCGCCCGCGACCAGAGGGCGGCCCCGGTAGACTGACCCGGCACGGCCGCGACGTTGCGTCGAAGCGTGCTGAGCCGCCGGCCGTATTCGAGCCAGCGCAGTTCCTCGATCGGGCTGATCGAGACATGGCTGTCGGAGCCGATGCCCCAGGTCCCGCCCGACGCCTGGAACGCTTCGAGCGGGAACAGCCCGTCGCCCAGGTTCGCCTCGGTCGTCGGGCACAGGCCGGCGACGGCGCCGCTGCCCGCCAACCGGTGCATCTCGCGCTCGGACAGGTGGGTCGCGTGGACCAGGCACCAGTGGCGATCGACCGGGGCGTGGTCGAGCAGCCATTCGACCGGGCGCGCACCGCTCCAGGCAAGGCAATCCTCGACCTCGCGCACCTGTTCGGCGACATGAATATGCACCGGCGCGGTCGGGTCGATCGCGCCCAGGCCGGCCAGCATTTCGGCGAGCGCCTCGGGCGGTACGGCGCGGAGCGAATGGGGGGCGACGCCGACCCGGAACTGGCCGTCGCCCGCCGTCTCCTCGGCCAAGCCCGCGACCAGGGACAGGAACCGCTCGACCGTCAGCACGAAGCGCCGCTGCCCCTCGTTCGGTGCCGCGCCGCCGAAGCCGCCGGTCTGGTAGAGCACCGGCAGCATGGTCAGGCCGATGCCGGTGCGCCGGGCAGCCGCGACAACCGCATGCGACAGGGCGGCCGGATCGGCATAGGGCCGGCCGTCGGGCGCATTGTGCAGATAATGGAATTCCGCGACGGCGGTATAGCCCGCCTTCAGCATCTCGATCTGCAACTGAGCGGCGATCGCCTCGAGATCGGCGGGACCCAGCGCGCCGGCGAAGCGGTACATCACCTGACGCCAGTTCCAGAAGCTGCCGGGATCGCGCTCGGCCGCCTCGGCCAGCCCGGCCATGGCGCGCTGGAACGCGTGGCTGTGCAGGTTCGGCATGCCGGGCAGCACCGGCCCGTCCAACCGCTCGGCCGCGACCGCCGGCGCCGAGGCCGGATCGACGTCGGCCTCGACACTCGTCAGATTGCCCGACGCGTCGTCGACCGTCAGCAGCACGTCGTCGCGCCAGCCATCCGGCAGCAGGGCAGTTTTGGCAAACAGCACGGTCATCGCCCCGGTTTCTCCGATATGATGCGCCGGTGGAGCCTATTCCGGAGACGAGGGTGACGGCAATCTGGGACAGCTTGTGGATCGACATCGACCTCGCGACCCTGCAACCAGGCGCGCCCTATGGCGCGATCCGCGACGGCGCGCTCGCGGTCCTGGACGGCAGGATCGCCTGGGTCGGCCCGCGCACGGACCTGCCCGGCGCGCCGGCACGGCTCGCGACCCAGGTGATCGAGGGCGGCCGCCGCTGGATGACGCCCGGCCTGATCGATTGCCACACCCACATCCTGTTCGGCGGCGAGCGCTCGCGGGAATTCGAACTGCGGCTGGAAGGCGCCAGCTACGAGGAACTGGCGCGCGCCGGCGGCGGTATCGTCTCGACCGTGGCCGCGACGCGGGCCGCCAGCGAGGACGACCTGGTGGCGGGCGCCACGCGCCGGCTGAAGCCGTTCCTGGCCGAAGGCGTCACCACGGTCGAGGTGAAATCCGGATATGGCCTGGATCTGGCGAGCGAACTCAAGATGCTGCGCGCCGCTCGCCGGCTGGCGGAGCACCTGCCCGTCCAAGTCCGCACCAGCTTCCTCGGCGCCCATGCGGTGCCGCCGGAATTCAAGGGCCGGCAGGCCGACTATGTGGACCTGATCTGCGACGAGATGCTGCCGGCGATCGCCCGGTCCGGTCTCGCCGACGCCGTCGACGGTTTCTGCGAGAACATCGCCTTCGGTCCCGCCGAAATGGAGCGGATCTTCGCGACCGCGACGACGCTCGGCCTGCGGGTCAAGCTCCATGCCGAGCAATTGTCCGACCTGGGGGGTGCCGCGCTCGCCGCCCGGTTCGGAGCGCTGTCGGCCGATCATCTGGAATGTCTCGGCCAGGACGGCATCGCCGCCATGGCTGCGGCTGGAACGGTTGCCGTACTGTTGCCCGGCGCCAATTATTTCCTGGCCGAGACCCGCCGACCGCCGATCGCGGCCCTGCGCCGGGCCGGCGTGTCCATGGCGATCGCGTCCAACTGCAACCCCGGCTCCGCCCCCGTCCTGTCGCTGCTGCTGATGCTGTCCATGGCCTGCACCTTGTTCCGCCTGACACCGGAGGAAGCGCTGGCCGGTGTCACCCGCGAGGCGGCCCGCGCGCTGGGCTTGGCCGACCGCGGCATACTGGCGCCCGGCCGGCGCGCGGACCTGGCGCTGTGGGACATCGAAAGCCCTGGCGAGCTTGCCTATTGGATAGGCGGCAACCCGTGCGCGGCCGTCGTCCACGGCGGAAAGCTGGTGAAATCGTTTTCATGAGGCCAGTTCCCTATGGAACTGGCATAGATCGTCGGCTTGCGTCGATCATCGACGGAAGCCATTCGGAAATATGACAGTTTCATGAAAAACCCCTATCCGGCGCGCCCATGACGATCGAGGAAACCGCCGTCGCATCGGAAGAGGTCGAGGCCCCTCCGCCGACTTCGGCGGCGCCACCGCCGCTTCGTCTGCTGCTGGATCTCGATGCCGCGGCAGCCGATCGGGTGGCGAAGACGGCGCTGGTCACCGCCCACGCACAGAAGCGGCCGGTCGTCCGCCGGATGCGCCAGGTATTCTGGGACACACCGGGCCTGACCATCGGTCGTCAGGGCATCGGCTTCGCCATCGAAACGACCGGGCGGCGCAAGCATCAGCTGCTGCGTCCGATCGGAACGGCACCGACCGGCGGACGGATCCTGGCCCCCGTCGCGGTACCGCTGGAAGGCGACCGGCTCGACCCGGCACGGCTGGCCTTTCTCCCGGGCATCGATGTCGGCCAGGTCACGCGCCTGTTGCCGGGCGATCTCGTCCCGGTCCTGGCGCTCGACCTGCATCGCACGGTCTGGCAGATCCACTGGGGCGAAACCAGGATGAGCCTGGTGCTGGAACGTACCGCGATCGAGGCTACCGCGGGGCGCCTGGCGCCCTGTCAGCTCGAACTGATGCTCCAGGCCGGCCCGGCGCAAGGGCTCTACGAATTTGCCGCCAAGCTCCACCACGGCCTGCCGTTCCAGCTCGCGACGCACGACGCCGTTCAGCAAGCCTATCGCCTGGTCTCGGGCGAGGATTGGTGGCCGGTCGAAGCCGGTGCCGTGCCGGTGCTGGACGCCGGCATGACCGTCGAGCAGGGCGTGCTGGCGATCGGCAAGACCGCGGTCTCGGATCTGCGCGTCGAGATCGCCAGCCTCGACGCCGCCATGACGGAAGACCAGATCCATCGCGCGCGTGTCGCCCTGCGGCGCCTGCGCTCGGTGCTGTCGGTGTTCCGCAAGGCCCTGCCCGATGCGGCCCGCCGCGCGCTGTCACAGGACCTGGCGGCTTTGGCGACGGCGCTGGGCCATGCCCGCGAATGGGACGTGTTCGTGGCGGACACGCTGACACCGCTGGTGGCGGCGCTGGGCGAGGAGCCCCGCCTGAAGAGCCTGGGCTTCACCGCTGCGGTCCTGCGCGAGCGGGCGGCGGCCGACGCGCGGGCCGCAGTCCTGGCGAGCGATTTCATGGGCCTGTCCCTGCGTCTGGCCGCGTGGTTCGACGCCGGCATCTGGCCCGAACCGCCCGAAGCCGAGGCCGCGGGCCTGCTGGCAGAACCGCTCGGCCGCTCCGCGCTGGCGCATTTGGGCAAGGGCCACAAGCGCTTCCTGGCCGCAGGCAGCCATCTGTCCGGTGCTGCGGCCGGCGAGTTGCACGGCCTGCGCATCGATGCCAAGCGACTGCGCTACATCACGGAATTCTTCCGCCCGCTGTTCCCGGGCAAGGCTTCGCGCCGCTACATCGCGGCGCTGCGCGACATCCAGGACATCCTCGGCACGCTCAACGACGCGGTCGTGGCCCGCAGCCTGGTCGCGAAGCTCGCGGCCCAGGACGACAAGCATGGCGCGCGCACGGCCGGCCTGGTCGCGGGCTGGAGCGCCGCAGAAGCGGAGACCGCCCGCAAGCGCTTCGCCCTGGTCTGGCGCCAATTCACCAAGACACCCCGGTTCTGGAAGGACCGTTGACCGGCGTTTCGGCAGCGCCATGACGCCTGGGCCTTTTTCCTCGGGCCCCAGATGGTCTAGGCTGTCTGCTGCATGAAAGCTGAAACGGCGACCGGCATGATCATCGAGATCGTTTCCGATCTGGTCTGCCCCTGGTGCTACATCGGCCAGCGGCGGCTCGAACGGGCTCTGAAGCGTGGCGGCGGGCCGCCGCCGCGGCTGCTCTGGCGCGCGTTCCAGCTCAATCCCGACATGCCGCCCGACGGCGTGCCGCGCCAAGCCTATCTGGCCGCGAAGTTCGGCGGCACCTTCCACGCCAGCCGGATCTATCAGGCTATCGGCGAGGCCGGTGCGGCCGAAGGGATCCAGTTCGATTTCGACCGGATCGCACGCACGCCCAACAGCCTGAATGCCCATCGGCTGAAACGCCTGGCGCGCCGGGCGGGTCTCGAGGTCGACATGACCGATCGGCTCTATCGAGCCTATTTCGAGCAGGCGCGCGACGTCGGCCTCCGGGGCGTGCTGGCCGATGTCGCGGCCGAGGCCGGGCTCGATCGGGCCGAAGCGGATCGCTTCCTCGCTTCCGACGAGGACCGCGCGGCCGTGCTGGCCGAAGATGTCGGCGCCCGCCGACTTGGCATCACCGGTGTGCCGTGCGTCGTCATCGACGGCCGATATGCCCTGTCCGGCGCCCAGGAGCCGGAATTCTTCCTGCCGCTGTTCGACCTGGCGCGCCAGGAGACCGCTGTCGCCGGCGCGATCGATCGCTGATGCGCCATATCCGGCGGCTGCATCAACCCATCTACGCCTGGATGTTGGCCCTTGTGCTGCTGGCCGGCGTCTGGACCGCCTATTTCGTCCAGGTCGGCGCGATCCGCGACCGCGCCCTGCGCGATGCTGCCGCCAAGGCCGACGAAATCGTGACGGCCTATGGCCGCTTCGTTTCGGGCAATCTCAGCCTGATCGACGACGTCATGCGCTTCATCGCCGCCTACGACCGGGAGAACGGCCTCGAACGGACGGCGGCGCTCGCGACCCAGCAGCGCCTCTACGAGGCGTTCCACGGCGATATCGTCATCGTAGATCCGAGTGGCACCGGCATTCTCGTGGACAAGGCCGAGACCCGCCCGATGACCCTGGTCGACTACCCGTATTTCCAGCAGGTGATCGATCCCAAAGCGGGCGAGCATCTGGTCATCGGCACGCCGGTGGCCCGCAGCGATGGTCACCTGGTCCTCCCCTTCGCCCGCAGCGTCCGCGCCACCGACGGCCGCCTGCTGGGGGCCATCGCGGTCTCGTTCGAGGTCTCGCTGCTCGAACAGTTGTACGATCAGTCGGCGCTGGGTCCGGGCGGCGCGGTCGTGATGACCGGCACGGAAGATCACATCATCCGTGCGCGCGTTCCCCAGGGCACCAACATCATCGGGCAGACGTCGAGCGGTTCGCAGCTATGGCAGGAGATCGCCAAGGCGCCGTCCGGCAGCTATTGGCAGGCGAGCATCGTCGATGGCAAGCAGAGGCTCTACGCCTACCGCACCCTGTCGGACTTTCCGATCGTGGTGACCGCAGGGGTGGCACTCGACGACATCGTGGCCGAAAGTGCGCAGTTCCGCAGCAACCTGCTCTATGCCTCGGCCGGCGTCAGCGCCATCATGGTGCTGCTGCTGTTCGGCTGGCTTCAGGAGTTGGCGAGTCGCCGCGCGCTGAGCGCCGAAACGCGCCGTGCCGATGCCGCCAGCCGGGCGAAATCGGATTTCCTGGCGAGCATGAGCCACGAGTTGCGCACGCCGCTCAACGGGCTGCTGGGTTTCGCGCGACTGCTGCGGACCGCGCCGCTCGACGCCACCCACCGGCGCTATGTCGAGCTGTTGAACGACGCCGGCAAGCATCTCTATGCGCTGATCAACGACATCCTGGATTTCTCCAAGATCGAAGCCGGCAAGATGGTGTTCGAGGACACCTCGATCGAACTGCGCAGCCTGGTCGAAGGCGCGGTCGCGATCATGACGACCGCGGCGGCGGAAAAGCGCCTGACGATCGATTGCCAGTTCGCGGACGGGCTCGAAACCTTCGTGCGCGGCGATCCCAACCGGGCGCGCCAGGTGCTGCTCAATCTGATCACCAACGCGATCAAGTTCACGCCGGCGGGCGGGATCGCGGTTCGGGTCCGACCGGCCGGTGGTGACCGCGTGCGGTTCGAAGTGCAGGACAGCGGCATCGGCATCGCGCCTGAAAGCCAGGCGAAGCTGTTCCAGCGGTTCGAGCAGTTGGACCCGGGCACCAGCCGCAGCCATGGCGGCACCGGCCTGGGGCTGGCGATCTCGGCCAGCCTCGTGCGTTTGATGGGCGGTGAAATCGGCGTGTCGAGCCGGCTCGGCGAGGGCGCCACTTTCTGGTTCGAACTGCCCTTGCCCCCGGCGCCGCCGATCGCTTTGCCGCGTGCGATGCCGTCGGGCCATGGAGCGGACGAGCGCCGTTCGCGTCCGCTCACGATCCTCGTCGCCGAAGATGTGCCGATGAACCAGTTGCTGGTGCAATCCCTGCTGGAAAGCATGGGGCACGCCTGCGTCATCGTCGATGACGGCCAGCAGGCGGTCGAGGCGGCCGCCGCCAAGCGCTATGATGCGATCCTGATGGACCTGCAGATGCCGGTGATGAACGGGCTCGATGCGGCCCGCGCGATCCGGGCCTTCACGGCCCCCGCCGATCGGGTGCCAATCATCGCGCTGACGGCCAACGCCTTCGCCGAGGACATCGCCGCCTGCATGGCGGCCGGCATGAATGATTTCGTGCCGAAACCGCTGGATTTCGATCTGCTGGCCCGCGCGCTCGACCGGTGGGCGCAACCGGTACCGACGGAATTGCCCTGATCAGCGACCGGCACCCAATTTCCGCACGAGCTCGATCGTGCGCATTGCGGCGAGGCCCCCGTACTGGGCATCGAGCCGGCTCAGCAAGGGCCAGGCCTCGTCGGCCTTGTGGCTCGCCATCAGGTTTTCGACCTGTTGAAAGCGAGCAGCCAGCTCGGCGTCGAGATGCGCCCGGCAATCGGCAAGCCGTTGCGCGTCGAGCCGCGCCGGCTGGACCAGCACGTCCAACGCACCGTTGAGCGAGGCCGGGTCCGCCTGGTCGTGCGCCGTCCAGGGCATCGTCACCGCATCGATGGCGAAGATGCACCAATCCTGCATCGAGGTACGGCTGCGCCGATCCTCGGCGATATGGAAATCGTCGCGCTCGCCGGTCAGGTAGACCAGCCGCGCCCGCTCCTGGAACCGGCGGAACAGGTCGATCGGTGGCGGCGGCAGCGCTTCGCCGATCGGGTCGCTACCGGCATCGAGCAACGCGCCCTGGAACAGGTCCGGATAGGCCAAGGCCAGCCGAAGCGCCACCCGCGATCCACCGGAAAAGCCGCCGACGAAGACCTGCTGGGGGTCGACCGGATAGCGCGCCATGACATTGTGCGCGGCCAGCAGCGCCAGGGGCGCGCGACGGTCGAGCACGTTCGCATCGTTACCGGCATTGGCGGCACTGACGAAGATCATGCCGTGCTGGTCCAGAACGGGCGCCCAGCGGTCCGGCACGGCGGAACCGGGCCAGGGCGAGACATAAACCATCAGCGCATAGCCGTGCGGCGGCGCGTCGGCGGGAACGTAGAGCGTGAATTTCTCGTGGGCGAGATCGATCGCTTGACCGGCAGGGGCCTGCTGTTGCGCCCGAACCGCGTTCAACGGGCTGAGCGTGCGTCGCACCAGTTCCGCGCGGCTCGCCAGCGGGAAATCGTCGGTGAAGACCACCGCGCTCTGCAGGCCCGTCTCGGACGCTCCGGCCCGCAGCCCTATCGACAGCAGGACCAGCAGCAGCAGGGAGCGGGCGAATGCTGAGGGCACGGCGACCGTCCCGTCAGCGCCGGCCGTGTGCCGACTTCTTGACCAGGATCGGCGTCGGCGGCGGCAGCTTGGTTGGCCCGCCCGGTTTCGCCTCGGCGACGAAGCCCGCGAGCCTGGTCAGCAGCTTCTTCACCGCCGTCACGCGCACCGGCGCGTCTTCCAGGTTGCGCATCCAGACCAGCTTTTGGTCCGGCCGCACCTTCATGGTGCCGGCTTCCTTCTGGATCAGCTCGATCAGCTTGGCCGGATTGGCGAAGGTGTTGGCACGGAAGGCGATGGTGGCGCCCTTCGGTCCGGCATCGACCTTCTCGACCCCGGCTTCCTTGCACAGGCGCTTGATCGCGATGATCTCGAGCAGGTTCTCGACCTCGGCCGGCAGCGGACCGAACCGGTCGATCAGCTCGGCGGCGAAACCGTCGATCTCGCGCCGGTCGACCAGGCCCGACAGACGGCGATAGAGGCCGAGCCGGACCGAGAGATCGGCGACATAACCCTCCGGGATCAGCACCGAGGTGCCGAGCGTGATGGTCGGCGTCCAATCCTCGGCCGCGAGCGCCTCGCCCTCGGCCCGCGCGCGGGCATCGGCGACCGCCTCCTCCAGCAGATGCTGGTACAGCTCGATGCCGACCTCGCGGATATGGCCGGACTGCTCGTCGCCCAGCAGGTTGCCGGCGCCGCGGATGTCGAGATCGTGGCTCGCCAGCTGGAAGCCGGCGCCGAGCGTGTCCAAGGTCTGCATGACTTCGAGCCGCTTCATCGCGGTCTCGGTCAGCGCCCGGTCGGGCGGCACGGTCAGATAGCAATAGGCGCGCGTCTTGCCGCGCCCGACCCGGCCGCGCAGCTGATAGAGCTGGGAAAGCCCGAACATGTGCGAACGGTGCAGGATCATCGTGTTGGCGGCCGGGATGTCGAGGCCGGATTCGACGATGTTGGTCGCCAGCAGCATGTCGTACTTGCCGTCGTCGAACGCGGTCATGACGTCTTCGAGCTCGGTCGCCGACAGCCGGCCATGGGCGATGGCGACCTTGATCTCGGGCACGAGCTGGGTCAGCGCCTCCTTGACCCCGTCCAGGTCGGCCAGCCGCGGCACGATGTAGAAGCATTGTCCGCCGCGATTGCGCTCGCGCAGGATCGCCTCGCGCACCACGACCGGATCATAGGGCATGACGAAGGTGCGCACGGCCAGGCGATCGACCGGCGGCGTCGCGATCAGGCTCATCTCGCGCACGCCCGACAGCGCCATCTGCAGGGTGCGCGGGATCGGCGTCGCGGTCAGGGTCAGCACGTGGACGTTGGATTTGAGCCGCTTCAGCCGCTCCTTCTGCGACACGCCGAAATGCTGTTCCTCGTCGACGATCAGCAGGCCCAGATGCCTGAACTCGACACCCTTGGCCAGCAATGCGTGGGTCCCCACCACGACATCGACCTTGCCGTCCGCCAGATCCTTCTTGATCTCCGTCATCAGCTTTGCCGGCACAAGGCGCGACATCTGTTCGACCCGCAGCGGCAGGCCCGCGAAGCGCGACTGGAAATTCTTGAAGTGCTGGCGCGCCAGCAGGGTCGTCGGCACCACGACCGCGACCTGCACGCCGGTCATCGCGGCGACGAAGGCCGCCCTGAGCGCTACCTCGGTCTTGCCGAATCCGACATCGCCGCAGATCAGCCGGTCCATCGGGCGGCCGGACGCCATGTCGCCCAGCGTCTCGGAGATGGCGTTCAGCTGGTCCTCGGTCTCGGGATAGGGGAAGCGCGCCGCGAATTCCTCGTACAGCCCTTCCGGCGTCTGCAGCGTCTCGCCCTCGCGCACCTCGCGATCGGCCGCGACCTTGATCAGCTGGTCGGCGATATCCTTGATGCGCTGCTTGACCCGCGCCTTGCGCGACTGCCAGGCGACGCCGCCCAGCTTGTCGAGCTGCGCCTCGGAATCCTCCGACCCGTAGCGCGACAGGATCTCGATGTTCTCGACCGGCACGAACAGCTTGTCGTCGCCCTGGTAGATCACCTTCAGGCAATCATGGGCGGCCCCGCCGACGTCGAGCGTCACCAGCCCGTCGTAGCGGCCGATGCCATGATCGCCATGGACGACGAAATCGCCGACCGACAGGGCCGACACCTCGGCGATGAATTTCTCGACGTTGGAACGGCGGCGCGGCGGGCGCACCAGCCGGTCGCCCAGGATGTCCTGCTCGCTGATGAGGGTCAGCTTGCCGATCTCGTAGCCATGCTCCAGCGGCAGCACGACCAGGCCGACCCGCTTCGGCGACAGTTGCTGGAGATCGCCCCAGTGGGCGACGCGCTCGACGTCGCGAATGCCGCGTTCGGTCAGCACGCCTTTGAGGCGGTCGGCGGCACCGGCGGTGAAGGCGGCGATCGCGACCTTGCGGCCGCCGGCCTGCAGTTCCGCGATCCGGTCGCGCACGACCTCGAACACGTTGATCTTGGGATTGGCGCGTGCCTCGGCAAAGCTGAGACCCGGCCGGGCGCCCGCGTCGTAGCTGCCGGCCGCCGCCTCCGGCGGCGGGGCGAACGGCGTCACCTGGGCAACTGCGCGGCCGCGCAGAATCTCGGCCCATTCCGCCTCGTTGATAAACAGCTGATCCGGCTTGATCGGCTTATAGACCGTCGCGGCATCGGTGCGCTTGGCGCCGGTGAAGCTCTGCCGCGCCCCGTAGAATTCGGCGACGGTCTCGAGCCGGGTCCGACGCACGTCGTCGGCCTGATAGTCGTAGCTGATCCCGGCGCCGGGCAGATAGTCGAACAGCGTCTCCAGGCTCTCGTAATAGAACGGCAGCCAATGCTCCATGCCGACATGGCGGCGGCCATCCGAGACGGCGACATAGAGCGGATCGTCCATGCCGGCGCCGCCGAACTGGTCGCGGTAGCGCGAGCGGAACCGGCTGATCGCCTGTTCGTCGAGCAGCACCTCGCTGACCGGTTTCAGGCTGACACCGTCGAGCTTCGCGGTCGTGCGCTGGGTCATGGCGTCAAACCGCCTGACGCCATCGATCTGGTCGCCGAAGAAATCGAGCCGCAGCGGCTCGGTCGTGCCGGACGGAAAGACGTCGACGATGCCGCCGCGCACGGCGAATTCGCCGGCCTCGCGCACCGTGTCGGTCCGGACGTAGCCGTTGGCGCCGAGGAACGACAACAGCCGGTCGGTCGCGATCCGGCCGCCGAGCTTCAAGGTCAGCACGCGCTCACGAAAGATCTTGCGCGGCGGAATGCGCTGCATCAGCGCGTTCATGGTGGTGAGTACGACGCGCGGCTTGGCGCCGCCATCGTCGGCCAGCCGGGTCAGCGTATCGATGCGCCGGCTGACGATCTCCGGATTGGGCGAGACCCGATCATAAGGCAGGCAGTCCCAGGCCGGAAATACCAGGACCTCGACCTCGGGCACGAAGAAGGCGAGCGCCGACTTCAGCCGGTCGACGCGGCCGTCGTCGCGGCAGACGTGGAGCACGGTCTTGAGAAAGCCACCCGCGACCAGCTGGCCCAGAGTCTGGGCATCATGGCCCTCGGGCGCACCGTGGATCTGGATCTTACCGGGTTTCGCCAGCAATTGATGAAGCGGCAGCACGGGAGCGATGACCTCGAATCAGGCCGAGCGGGCAGTGTAGCGGAAGCCGCGCAGCCGGCGCATGACCTCGGTATCGAGCTCCGCCGGCGGTTCGGTATGGCCGGTCATCCAATCCCACAGGTCGGCATCTTCCTGGTCCAGCAACTCCTCGTAGCAGGCGATGTCGGCGGCCGAGAAGCCAGGCAGATTCGCCTCGGCAAACGAGCCCAGCAACAGGTCCGCCTCCTTGGTGCCGCGATGCCAGCTGCGGAACAGCAGCCGCTTGCGGCGCTCGTCATCGGTCAGGGACATGAAACTCTCCGCGTCACGAGAACTGCTTCATCAGATAGCATGGACCGACGGCATGCCGGGTTCGCAGCGACTGGGTATCAGATAGTCCATCCGAAACCGGACAGGAATGGCGATATGGTTTCGCGGGCGGGAAATTGCCACACAGGGAGAATGCATTTGGCTATCGCGTCGCTGGTGATGGCATAATATGTACGCAAATTGCGTACGCAAGAGGTTGCCATGTCGATCAACAAGTCGGTCAATTTCCGAGAGCTTCGCGAAAACTTGTCGGACGTCCTGCGTCAGGCGAGCCTCGGCGCCGAATTCACCGTCACGTCACGTGGGAAGGTGTTGGCCCGGATCGGCCCACCACCTCATGCCGGACGTCGGCCCATCGGCTTGCTCCAAGGTCGGATTCGCATGAGCGACGACTTCGACGAGACGCCTGACGATCTCATCGACGCGATGGAGGGTGAAGAGAGCAGCCAATGAGATTTCTACTCGACACCCACGCCCTCCTCTGGTTCCTCAGCGCCGATGCCCGATTGGGACCGAAGACCGCGGCGGCGATCTCGGACCTGGAGAACGACGTGTTCGTCAGCATCGCGTCCTTGTGGGAAATCACGGTCAAAAACAGGATCGGCAAGCTGGAGGCCGACGTCGAGGCCGTTACGTCGGCCGTCGCCGCCTCCGGCCTGACGTTGCTCGATCTGAAGCCGGCCCATCTCGTCGCTCACAAACGTCTGCCGATCTTTGTGGAGCATCGTGATCCGTTCGATCACTTGCTGATCGCACAAAGCCAGTCGGAAAGCCTGACTTTCGTCTCGAACGACAAGCATGCGCCGCGCTATGGAATAGACCTCATCCGATGCTCCTGATCGATCGGTAGCCAAGCCCCTTGCGCCCGGAAATCCTGTTCCCGCTGTTCGCCCCGGTCACCTCGCTCAAAGGGATCGGCCAGCGCTTCGCCACCCTGGTCGAGCGAGCGGCGGGTCCGCGCCTGGTCGACCTGCTGTGGTCGAAGCCGGTCGGCGTCATCGATCGCCGATTCTCGCCCAAGCTCAGGGACGCACTGCCCGGCCAGATCGCGACCTTGACCGTCCAGGTCGACCAGCATCTGGTGCCCGGCAGTTCGCGCCATCCCTATCGGGTGCGCTGTTCGGACGAGACCGGCCAGATCACCCTCACCTTCTTCCGTGCCCGTGGCGACTATATCGAGAAGATCCTGCCGCTGGGCCAGGTCCGGGTGATCAGCGGCAAGGTCGAGGCCTATGGCGACCAGCTGCAGATGAGCCATCCCGACCATATCGCCGCCGAGGGCGAGATCGATCTGGCGGTCGAGCCGATCTATCCGCTGACCGCCGGCCTGTCGCTGAAGATCATGCGCCGCGCCGTGCAGGGCGCCGTCGCCCGCGCACCGGTCCTGCCCGAATGGCAGGATCCGGCCTTCATCGCGCGCCGACAATGGCCACTGTGGCTCGACGCGCTGGAGACGCTGCACAATCCCGCCGCGCCCGAAGACCTGGCGCCCGAAGTGCCGGCGCGCCAGCGGCTGGCCTATGACGAATTGCTGGCCGACCAGCTGGCGCTGGCCCTGGTGCGCGCCCACAGCAAGCGCCAGCCGGGCCGCACCATCGCCGGCGACGGCCGGTTACGCCGGCAGATCCTGGCCGGCCTGCCGTTCGAGCTGACCGGCTCGCAACGCCGCGCGCTGGACGAGATCGACGCGGACATGGCGGCGCCGGAGCGGATGCTGCGGCTGTTGCAGGGCGACGTCGGCAGCGGCAAGACCGTGGTGGCGCTGCTGGCGCTGGCCAATGCGATCGAGATCGGGGCGCAGGGTGCGTTGATGGCGCCGACCGAGATCCTGGCGCGCCAGCATTTCGCCACCCTGGAAAAGCTGGCCGCCCCCGCCGGCATCCGCATCGCCCTGCTGACCGGCCGCGACAAGGGCAAGCCGCGCGACAAGGTCCTGGCCGGCCTGGGCGATGGCACGATCCAGCTCGCGATCGGGACCCATGCCCTGTTCCAGCAGGATGTGCGCTTCGCCGACCTGGCCGTGGCCGTCATCGACGAGCAGCACAAGTTCGGCGTCGAGCAGCGGGTTCAGCTCGCCTCGAAGGGGCGCGGCGTCGACGTTCTGGTGATGACCGCGACTCCGATTCCGCGCTCGCTGCAGCTGACCAGCTATGGCGATCTCGACGCCTCGCGCCTGACCGAGAAGCCGGCCGGGCGCCAGCCGATCAAGACAGTCCTGCTGCCGATCGACCGGCTGGACGAGGTCGCCGATGCGGTCGCCCGCGCGCTCGACCGGGGCGCCAAGGTCTATTGGGTGTGTCCGCTGATCGAGGAGAACGAGACGATCGACCTGGCCGCCGCCGAGGAACGCCACGCCCAGCTGGCCCGGCGGTTCGGCGCGCGGGTCGGATTGCTGCACGGGCGCATGAAGCCGGCCGAGCGCGACCGGGTGATGGAGGACTTCGCCAAAGGCGCCGTCGACGTGCTGATCGCGACCACGGTGATCGAGGTCGGCGTCGACGTGCCGAGCGCCACGGTGATGGTGATCGAGCATGCCGAACGCTTCGGCCTCGCCCAATTGCACCAGCTGCGCGGCCGGATCGGGCGCGGGACCGGAGCGTCGACCTGCCTGCTGCTCTATGCCCCGCCGCTGGGCGAGGCCGGCACCGAACGCCTGAAGATCATGCGCGAGACCGAGGACGGATTCCTGATCGCCGAGGCCGACCTGCGCCTGCGCGGCGCCGGCGAAGTGCTGGGCACGCGTCAGAGCGGCATGCCCGAGTTTCGCCTGGCGGACCTCGCCCATGACCAGGAACTGCTGTCGATCGCCCATGACGAATCCCGCCTGGTGCTGGCCCGCGACCCGGACCTGGCGACCCCGCGCGGCCAGTCGCTGCGCACCCTGCTCTACCTGTTCGAGCGCGATGCGGCCGTGAAATATCTGCGGTCCGGCTAGCGACCTCAGGCCGTCCGGAGATGGGCCAGGAACTCATCGACGTTCTGGCGAAGCGCAGCGGTCTGCCGGCCGAGCTCGTCGGCCGACGCATGGACCCGATTGGCCGCCTTGCCGGTTTCCGTTGCCGCCTCGCTGACGCCGGCCACGTTGCTCGTCACCTGGTCCGTGCCGACCGCAGCCTGCTGAACGTTTCGGGCGATCTCCTGCGTCGCCACGCCCTGTTCCTCGACCGCGGACGCGATTGCCGTCGCGATCTCGCTCATCGAGGCGATCGTCCCGCCGATGCCCTGGATCGTGCCGACCGCTTCGTTGGTCGCCCCCTGCATTGCCGCGACTTGCGTCGAGATCTCCTCGGTCGCACTCGCGGTCTGGCTGGCCAGCGACTTCACCTCGGACGCGACGACGGCAAAGCCCTTGCCGGCCTCGCCGGCACGCGCGGCCTCGATGGTCGCGTTCAGTGCCAGCAGATTGGTCTGGCTTGCAATCGCGCCGATCAATTTCACGACATCGCCGATTTTCTGCGCGGCCGCCGAGAGCCCTTGGACGGTAGCATCGGTTCGGCTCGCTTCCACCGCGGCCTGCCGGGCGATTTTGGTCGATTGATCGACCTGCCTGCCGATTTCGGACACCGAGGAGAACAGCTCCTCGGTGGCGGTCGCGATCATGTTCACATTGGCCGAGGCCTGTTCCGCGGCCGCAGCCACGGTAACGGCCTGCGAGCTCGTCTCCTCCGCCGTCGCCGACATGCTCTGCGAAGTCGCGCGCATCTCGGTCGCGGCCGACGTGAGCGCGTCCAGCGACGATTGGACACCGCGCTGGAAATCATCGGCCAGTCTGGTCATCAGGATCTTTTTGTCGGCCTCGGCCCGCCGCTCCTGCAAATCCTGCTCTCCCCGCAGGCGCACCGTCTCGATCGCATTTTCCTTGAAGACCTCGAGCGAGCGCGCCAGCATTCCCACCTCGTCCCGGCGCTCCGTGCCGGTGACCAGGATCGCCAAGTCCCCTTGGGCGAGCCGCTCGATCAACCGCGCGATCGTGCCGAGCGGTCTCGAAATGCCGCGACCGATCAGCCAGGCGAGCACGCCGCCCGCGCCGATCATCAGCGGAATTCCCCAGCCCAGGATCCGGGTCGTCCGGGCGATGACTTCAGTCGCGCGCGCCTTTTCCTCGACGCTCCGCTGCTTGATCTGGCGATCGAAGTCTTCGAGAACCGGTTCGGCGTCGGCATAGAGTTTCGACAGTCCGACAACCGCATCGGCTTCCGCGAGGGTGGCATCCGCCGCCGCCGCGAAATCCCGCTGATAGGCAGCGAGCTTTTCCGCGATGACGGTTCTTTGATCCCCAGGAACCGCGCTCGCCGCCAATCGCCCGGCGAACCGGGCCGCGGCCTCTTTCATCACATCCAGGTAATGCCGGTCGACGCGGGCGAAAAAATCTTTTTCATGGCGCCGCATCATCAGCATTGCGGCGTCGAGCCCGTCATCCTTGTCGGTCGCGAGCAAAGCCTCGATGTCGTGGACCGACCCGCGAAGTCGCCCCTGCAGGCCACCATTTTCGTCGAGACCGATCTGCCGGCGATCATTCGCCACGACCTCGAACTGGCCGCGGTACTGTTTGACCAGATCGTTGATCTTGTCGAGCTGGGCGCGAGACTCGTCGCCGATCAGGTTCTGCAGGGCGGACTCCGCCCCTGAAAATCGCTCGAGCGCGGCGGCATGCTTCGCGACGAATTCTTCCTTGTGCCGCAGCAGGAAGTCCTTTTCCGAGCGGCGTGCCTGGAGCAGGTCGATCTCCACCTCCGCCAGCGTCAGGAGGCTGAGGTTGGAACGTTCCACCGCCCGGCCGGCCGCAGCGGCTTCGAGCGTGCCGGAGTGGTAGGTCAGGCCGGTGATGACGAGGCCCAGAACGCCGACGAAGCCGACGAGGCCGATCTGATAATTCACCCCAATCCGACCCAGTATGCTCGCCATGATCCACCCGCCTTTTGCTTGAGCGGGCAAGGAGAACCCCTTACGGATTAAGTTTCTGCTTATAAGCGCGCGTTTGATGGGAGATGGCAGATCACGGCCAAGCGATTTGTGCGCAATCGGCTTGCGGCCGATCGCTTGCGGCATCACGTTATGGAAATGTCGACCGAAACTCCCGATGCCCCGCCTGCGACCAGCGCCCTGATGCTCAGCAACCAGCTGTGCTTCGCGGTCTATGCAGCGGCGCACGCATTCAACAAGACCTACAAATCGCTGCTCGAACCGCTCGATCTCACCTATCCGCAATACCTGGTCATGCTGGTGCTGTGGGAGGGCGACGACTTGACGGTGAAGGAGTTGGGCGAACGGCTGTTCCTCGATTCCGGCACGCTGACCCCGCTGCTGAAACGGCTGGAGACGGCCGGGCGGGTACGCCGGATGCGCGACCCGTCGGACGAGCGGCAGGTGAGGATCACATTGACCGACGCGGGCCGCGCACTACGCGACAAGGCTGCTGCGGTCCCGCCGGCGCTGCTGTGTGCCACCGGCCTCGACGTCCCGAGTGCGGTCGGCCTCAAGGACGAACTGGCCCGGCTGCGCGCCGTCTTGGACGCCGCCCCCTGAGCATCGAAAAATCTTCAAGGCCCACTCTTGCGTCAATTTAAATTGTGCACTATCTAATTGTACGTAAGATTGATCGCGACGGTGTTCCCGCCGCCCGTTCCGAGGAGAGCAAAATGTCCGTGAACGTTCTTTATACGACCCAGGCGACGGCGACCGGCGGCCGTGACGGCGAAGCGAAGACCGCCGACGGCGCCTTGTCCGTCAAGCTCGCGACGCCGAAGGAACTGGGCGGCGCCGGCGGCCCGGGCAACAATCCCGAACAGCTGTTCGCGGCCGGCTATTCCGCCTGTTTCCTGGGCGCCATGAAGTTCGTCGCATCGCAGGGCGGCCCGAAGGTGCCTGCGGATACGACCGTTACCGCAACGGTCGGCATCGGGCCGCGTTCGGAAGGCGGTTTCGGCATCGACGTCGGTCTGGAAATCTCGCTGCCGGGCTTGGCCAAGGCCGAGGCCGAGGCGCTGGTCGAAAAGGCCCATCAGGTGTGCCCGTATTCGAACGCCACCCGCAACAACGTGCCGGTGCGCCTGACGATCGTCTGAGCCCACGAGCGACGCGGCCGAACCCTCTCTCGATGCCGGGAGGGGGTTCGTTCGTCAGAACGCCTGCCAGCCCGCCGGCGCATCCTTTGCGGGCGCCCTGTTGGCGATGTCGTGCTGATTTTAGAATATCAGCCGGTGATGGCTGCGACGATCGGGCGTCCTCCGCAGACGGCCGCAATATCGGCCGCCGACGAAATTCATGACAATGCTCCGTTTTGACGATCAGGCGGCACCGCGCAGGGGGACGATTTCGCCCGGCGCATAGTCGATCAGGCCCAACAGCGTGGAGACCACGGCCCCGTCCTCGCTCAGCGGAACCAGCAGACGGGCAAGCGGGTGCGAGTTGTTCTGGGCATCGCGCCAGCGGCCGGCATGGCAGCTCGGACGCCGCTCCCGGACGGTCTCCTGGGCAAAATGCTCCATGATCCGGGCCTGTTCCGGCACGAGGCTGTCCTCAACCCAGCGGCCGGTCGGATCGCTGCCTTCACGCGCGGCAATACCGGTGCCGACCAGGCGCCAGCGCAGGCGTGCCGAGGGACCGACAATATCCAACAGGAAAACTTGGGGCAGCAATCGGCCAAGCGCCACCGGATCGACGTCGCGCCGGCGCGGAATCCCCGCATGTCCGGCACGGTTGCAGCACGCACGCCAGTAGTCCTCGACCTGCAGCGCCAGCCGCGTCGGCACGATTTCCATGCCGGTTCCGCCACGCGCCTGTGCCGCCGCCCTTGGATCGATCATCCGGTTCCGCCCCTGCCTCAGAACCCTCCAAACCCGTCCTGACGCCCTCGCCCGACGCTGCTTCGGGCCCAGGCCCGAACCGGCGTCGCGACTAGCAGTCGCGGCCGTTTTTGAAGTGGCACACCATATACATGAATGCACGCCATTCGTGTAATGATTTTGTCATCGCTTCCGATGCGAAATGGACAGACAATTCGGCCGCCCGGACCGTCTCGCCAGGGGCGTGATGCCATGAAGGCCAAGCATTTGCCGCAGAAACTGCCGCATCGCGCGTTCGCCTTGATCCCCGAAGCGGATGCTATAGCCTAGCGGCACGTCCGACCGATCGGGTTCCCGCTGCCGGCACCCCGCGCCACAACCCAAAGTGACTCTCCCATGATGTCTCGCATCCTTCGTCGTGCCCTGCTGTTACCCCTCCTTGCAGGCCTGGTCGCCGCGCTTCCCGGAACGGCCAGGGCCGACGATAAGGTGGTGATCGGCACCGACTGGCGTGCCGAAGCTGAGCATGGCGGCATCTACCAGGCCCTGGCCCGCGGGATCTATAAGAAATACCGCCTGGACGTGGAGATCCGGCAGGGCGGCCCGAACCTCAACCAGGCCCAGTTGCTGGCCGCCGGCCGCTATGATTTCGCGGTGCAGTCGAACAGCTTCGAGCCGCTGAACTTCGTCAAGAACGGCGTGCCGATCGTGGCCGTCGCCGCCGCCTTCCAGAAGGACCCGCAGGTGCTGATCGCCCATGCGGGCTCCGGCCTGGACACACTCGGCAAGATGAAGGGCAAGCCGATCCTGATCTCGGCGGCGAGCCGGGAAAATTTCTGGCAGTTCCTACGCGTGCGCTACGGCTTCGCTGACGAGCAGATCCGCCCCTATACCTTCAACCTCGCACCGTTCCTGGCCGACAAGAACGCGATCATGCAAGGCTATCTGACGAGCGAGCCCTATGCGATCGAGCTGGCGACCGACGAGAAGCCGCTGACCATCCTGCTGGCCGACCAAGGCTATCGCAGCTACGGCGCGATGATCGCGGCAACCCAGGTGACGATCGAGAAGAAGCCGGACCTGGTCCAGCGCATGGTGGATGCGACCCTGCTCGGCTGGATCAGTTACCTGAACGAAGATGCGTCTGCCGCGAACGCGCTCATCAAGCGCGACAATCCGGAGATGACCGACGCGATCATCGCCCACGCCATCGCCGGCATGAAGCAGTATGGCATCGTGCAGTCGGGCGATGCCCAGACCCTGGGGGTGGGCGCGATGACGGATGCGCGCTGGCAGGAATTCTTCGCCTTCACCGCCGAGGCCGGGATCTATCCCAAGGACCTGCCATACCGGAAGGGCTATACGCTGGCGTTCGTGAACCACAAGCTGGGGCTGGCGCAATAGCGCCGCTCGTCACGCTCGGGGGCGTCGGCAAGCGCTTCGCCAGCGGCACGGCGGCGCTGGCCGGGCTCGATCTCGCGGTCCAGCCCGGCGAGTTCCTGAGCCTGGTCGGCCCATCCGGCTGCGGCAAGAGCACGGCGTTGCGCCTGGTCGCCGGCCTCGCCGCGCCCAGCGAAGGCCGCATCCAATGGGACGGCGGCGACCGGCCGCGGCCCGGTGACATCGGCTTCGTGTTTCAGGAACCGACCCTGATGCCCTGGGCGCGCGTGCTGGCGAACGTCACCCTGCCGCTGAAACTGGGCGGCACCGGACGCGCCGAGGTGGAGCGCCGGGCCCGGGACGCGCTGGCGCTGGTCGGCCTCGACGGGGTCGAGCGCGCCTTTCCGCGCGAACTGTCGGGCGGCATGCGCATGCGCGTCTCGATCGCCCGCGCGCTGGTCATGCGACCGCGCCTGCTGCTGATGGACGAGCCATTCGCCGCGCTCGACGAGATCACGCGGCTCAAGCTCAACGACGACCTGCTGGCGCTCTGGGCCGAGCGCGGCCTCGCCGTGCTGTTCGTGACCCACAGCGTCTACGAATCGGTCTACCTGTCCAACCGGGTCGCGATCATGGCGGCACGGCCGGGCCGCATCGTCGCCGACCTGGCCGTGACCGCACCCTATCCGCGCGACGCCGCCTTTCGCCACGGTGCCGCCTATGGCACCGCCTGCGCCGAGGTCTCGGCCGCCCTCGGCCGGGCGATGGCGGCATGAGCGCGCGGTTTGCCGGCTGGCTGCTGCCGGCGGTGGTCGGCCTCGCGGCGCTGGGTGCCTGGGAAGCAGCGATCCGCATCCTGGAAATCCCGCCCTACATCGTGCCGGCGCCGAGCCGGATCGCGCTCGCCCTGGTGCGCGACTGGGCGATCCTCGGTCCGGCCCTGTGGTTCACGGTCAAGATCGCCGCCCTGTCGCTGCTCGCCGCGGTCGTCGGCGGCGGCGCGCTGGCCTTGCTGTTCGCCGCCTCGCCGCGGGTCGAGCGCAGCCTGCTGCCCTACGCGATCATCCTGCAAGTCACGCCGGTCGTGGCCGTGGCTCCGCTCATCATCATCTGGGTCGACAACACGACGGCGGCCCTGCTGATCTGCGCCTGGATCGTCGCGTTCTTCCCGATCCTGTCGAACACGACCCTGGGCCTGAACAGCGCCGACCGGAACCTGGGCGAGTTGTTCCGGCTCTATGGCGCCTCGCGCTGGCAGACGCTGCGCCATCTGCGCCTGCCGGCGGCACTGCCGTATTTCCTGGGCGGCCTCCGGATCTCGGGCGGCCTCGCGCTCATCGGCGCGGTCGTGGCGGAGTTCGTGGCCGGCGCCGGCGGGCGCGAATCCGGCCTCGCCTACCGCATCCTCGAATCCGGCTACCGGCTCGACATCCCGCGCATGTTCGCGGCGCTGACGCTCATTTCCGCCGCCGGCATCGCGATCTACGCGCTCCTCGCCGGCCTGTCGCACCTGCTGCTGCGCCGCTGGCATGAGAGTGCCCTGTCCCGCGAGGAATGATCGGCCGCGGCGGACCGGCACGGCCGCGAAGCGCTCAAGCCGCGACCGGTACTTGCGGAGCCTCGCCCGGCCGCCTACCTTCGACCGACAGTCGGGCCCGAGATTAAGGATTGCAAATCATGGACATGACCGGCGAATACCGCATCGCGGCGCCCCGCGCGAAGGTCTGGGCGGCGCTGAACGACGCCGAGATCCTGCGCCAGGCGATCCCCGGCTGCGACGAGATCGAGAAGACGTCCGACACGTCCTTCACCGCCAAGGTCACGGCGAAGGTCGGGCCGGTCAAGGCGAGCTTCGGCGGCAAGGTCACCTTGAGCGACATGGATCCGCCCAACGGCTACACCATCACCGGCGAGGGATCGGGCGGCGTCGCCGGGTTCGCCAAGGGCGGCGCCAAGGTCGGTCTGGTCGACGACGGCGCCGGCACGCTCCTCACCTATGCGGTCGATGCCCAGGTCGGCGGCAAGCTGGCCCAGATCGGCTCGCGCCTGATCGACGGCACCGCGCGCAAGATGGCCGAGGAATTCTTCACCCGCTTCGCCGCCCTGGTCGCCGAGGGCGAGTTGTCGCCGCCGGTTCCGATCGCGGCCACCCCCGATGCCCTGGTCGCCGCCGAGCCCACGCCGGAACCCGTACCCGAATCCGCTGCGACCATCGCCGCCGAACCGGCGATCGAGGCGGCCTATAGTTCCGCCGTCGATCCGCATGCGGCCCCGATGGCGATGACCGCGGCGCCCGAGCCGGAGCCGGCGGCGATCCCCGCCGCCGCGACCGTGCCGCCGGCATCCGCCACGCTCGGCACGGCCGGCGGAGCCACCCCGGTATCGACCGGCAACAAACCGAGCGGCGGCCTCAATCCCTGGATCTGGATCCCGGCCCTGGTCATCGTGCTGGGCATCGTCGTGGCGATTTTCCGCTAAGGTCGATCCGCGGCCGGCCTGGTCGGGCGCAGTTCCTACGCCGCCCGGATCGTCTCCAGGAACGCGCCGACTTTCTGCTTCAACGTCGAGCCGCGCTCGGCCAGGTCCGTTGCGGCGTCGAGTACTTGGCTGGCTTCGGTGCGGGTGCTGCCCATGGCGTCGGCCACGATGCCCATGTTGACCGAAACCGCTTCGGTGCCGGTCGCGACCTGCTGGACCCGGCGCGAGATTTCCTCGGTCGCGGCGGTCTGCTGCTCGGTCGCGGCGGCGACGGCGGTGACCAGTTCGCTGATGTCGGTCACGGTCCGCGTCACGCCCGAGATCGAAGTAAGTGCCGCGCTTGCCTCGCGCTGGATGGCGCCGACCTGGTTGCGGATCTCGTCGGTGGCGTCCGCCGTCTGGCGGGCCAGCGCCTTCACCTCGCTCGCCACGATCGCGAAGCCCTTGCCGGCTTCGCCCGCGCGGGCCGCTTCGATCGTGGCATTGAGCGCCAGCAGGTTGGTCTGGCTCGCGATCGAATTGATCAGGCCGACGACCTCGCCGATCTTGCCCGTCGCCCGTTCCAGGCTCTGCATCAGGCCGGCCGCGGTCTGGGCCTCCGCATTGGCGTCGCCCGTCGTGCGCACCGCCTGGGCCAGGCGCTGGCTGATCTCGCTGATCGAGGCGAACAGTTCCTCCGAGGCGCCCGCGACCGCGCTGACATTCTGCGACGCCTCATCCGACAGGGCCACGATCTCACCCGACTTGTCGCTGGTGTTCTGGGCACTGGCGGTCAGGGCCTGGGCCGACCGGCGCATCTCGGCCGACGAGGCGGAGACCGCTTCGACCACGCCGCCCACGGCGGTCTCGAATTCGCCCGCCATACGCAGCAGCGAGGCCCGGCGTTCCGCCGCCACCGTCTGCTTCAGATTTTCCTGTTCCAGGCGCAGCGCGTCGGCTTCGGTCATGCTGGCGCGGAACACTTCGACCGCACGGGCCATGGTGCCGATCTCGTTCCGTTCGACGACATAGGGCACGGTGACCGCCATGGTGCCGGCCGCGAGCGTCTCCATGGTCTGCGCCAGCACGCCGATCGGGCGGCTGATGCTGCGGCCGACGAAGGCGGCGAGGCTGCCGGCCAGGATCAGCCCGACCAGGGCGAGGCTGCCGACGCGGATCACGTTGCTCCAGACCACGGCATCGACGTCATCGACATATTCGCCGGCCTGGAGCACCCATTGCCAAGGGTCGAACGAGGCGCTGTACGTGAGCTTCAGCACCGATTCCTTCTGGCCCGGGCGTGGCACCAGGGTCCAGACGAAGTCGCCGCCGCTCCGCCCGGCACGGATCAGGTCGGCGACCGTCCGGTTGCCCTGGGGATCGACGGTGTCCATGCGGTTCACCCCCTCGAACTTGGGATTGCTGTGAACCAGGGTCACGCCGTCGTACTGGTAGATGCCGTAGTAGTTGCCGCCGGCCCAGCGCATGGTGCGCGCCGCGGTCTTGACCGCCTCCTGCGCTTCCGGCAGGGCGATTTTACCCGCGGCGACCTGGCCGTCGTAGAATTTCATCAGGCCCAGGACGCTGGTCACCATGTCCTTCAGCTTGGCCTGGCGCTCCTGGATCATCGACTGCCGGAACGAGACCGTCTGCATCGCGACGACGCCGACGATCGAGAGAACAAGCAGGCCGACGATCAGGGCGACGCGCTGGGTAATGCTGAGCTTTTGCATGGCGGAACCTTACGGAACAAGAATTGCCCGAAGCGCTACCGGTATTTGATTAAGAGCGAATTAACTAATCCGTTACAGATCGATCGCATTCGGAAATCGAGCGGCTCGCCGATACTGCCGCCAGATGGGCGCGACTTATGCCGGCAGATGATCCAACGGCAGCGGACCCGGCGGCTTCACCATGCGGATGGCGAAATTGCTGCGCACGTCGCTGACGCCCGGAAGTTTCAACAAGGTACCCAGCAGGAATTCCTCGTAGGCCTCCAGGCTGGCGACGACGACCTCGAGCAGGAAATCATGCTCGCCCGAGATCAGGTGGCACGCGACCACCTCCGGCACCGACAGCATGGCCTGCTGGAACGCGGTCGCCTCCTGGTCGCGATGGCGTTCGATCTTGAGGCCGACGAACACGGTCAGGGCCAGGCCGATGCGGCGCCGGTCGAGCGTCGCGCGATAGCCCCGGATCACGCCCTCGCGCTCCAGGATCTTGACCCGGCGCAGGCATGGCGAGGCCGACAGGCCGATCCGCTCCGCCAGGTCGACGTTGCTGAGCCGCGCCTCGCCCTGCAGCGCATCGAGCAGGCGGCGGTCGATCGCGTCCAGTTCAAGCTTTGGCATGATCGTCCAATCCTTCCGCATATGATGGTATCTTCTGCCAAGAAGATCGCATTCAGCGGCGCAGTTCGCAAGGACTCGCCTCGACCATCGGCCCTACACTCGATGCTTGTCGCTGCAGGAGCATCAAGATGGCCGATCGGAAACTGACGAACATGCGCGCGCCCGGTTTTGCGACCCGCGCGATCCATTACGGCTATGCGCCGCTCGACCATCAGGGTGCCTTGTCCGCGCCACTATACCTGACCTCGACCTTCGCGTTTCCCAGTGCCGCCGAGGGAGGCCGCCGCTTCGCCGGCGAGGCCCCGGGTTATATCTACGGCCGGCTCGGCAACCCGACGGTGGGCCTGCTCGAAGAACGGCTGGCCAGTCTCGAGGGCGGCGAGGCGGCGCTCGCGACCGCTTCGGGCATGGGGGCGATCACGACGGCGATCTGGACCCTGCTGAAGCCGGGCGACGAGATCCTGACCGACCTCACGCTCTACGGCTGCACCTTCGCGTTCTTCCGCCATGGGCTGGCCCAGTTCGGCATCAATGTCCGCCATGCCGACCTGACCGACCTCGACGCGGTCGAGGCTTCCTTCACGGCGGCGACCAGGCTCGTCTATTTCGAGACGCCGGCGAACCCGAACATGCGGCTGGTCGATATCGCGGCAGTGGCCGACCTGGCCCATGCCCGCGGCGCCCTGGTCATGGTCGACAACACCTATTGCACCCCGCTGCTGCAGCGGCCGCTGTCGCTCGGTGCCGACCTGGTCGTGCATTCCGCCACCAAGTACCTGGGCGGTCACGGCGACCTGCTGGCCGGCGCCGCGGTCGGCGGCAAAGAACTGATCGAACGGATGCGCTATTTCGGGCTGAAGGACATGACCGGCGCCGTGCTGTCGCCGTTCGACGCGTTCCTGGTGCTGCGCGGGTTGAAGACGCTGGAAGTGCGCATGGAGCGCCATTGCCGCAGCGCCGCGCGCATCGCGACCCTGCTCGAGGCTCACCCGGCCGTGGCCCGCGTGCATTATCCCGGCCTCGCCAGCGCGCCGCAGCATGCACTCGCCTGCCGCCAGATGACCGGCGGCTTCGGCGGCATGATCGCATTCGAACTCGGTGGCGGCTTCGATGCGGGCCTGCGCTTCATGGATGCGCTCAAGCTGGTGACGATCGCAGTCAGCCTGGGCGACGCCGAGACCCTGGTCCAACACCCGGCCTCGATGACCCATTCGCCCTATACGCCCGAAGAGCGCGCCGCCCACGGCATCACCGAGGGCCTGGTCCGCCTGTCGATCGGGCTGGAGAGCGTTGAAGATATCGAGGCCGACATCGGCGAGGCGCTGGACGTCGCCCGCCAGGCACCGTTGCGCCGCGCGGGCTGATCCCGGCCTTAGAAAAGGCGTTCAGGCCGCCTTGTTCTTGAACAGGGGCGAGACGCTGCTGATGTCGGCGACCTCCACCGCCGTCGCGATCAGCTTGGGTCCGAGGACCGCCATGCGCGCTTCGGTCAGGCGGACCAGGGGACCGGCGATGGTCACGACGCCGCGGACCTCGCCGTTCGGTCCCTTCACCGGGGCGGCCATGGCCGTCATGCCGGGCGAGAAGACCTCGACGATCGTGCTGTAGCCCTGCTGGCGCGCCCGGCGCAGGTAGGGCAGCAGCGCCTTGACGCTGGTCGGCGCGTTCGGCCCGAAGTCGGTCGGCATACCGAAGCCTTGTTTTGCAACCATTTCGAGCGCCACGTTCTCGGCCATGGTCGACAGCCACGCGTGACCGGCGGCGCTGCAGGACAGCGTCACCGACAATCCCATGTCCGGATCGTAGCGCAGGCCCCCGGGCGCGGCGCCCTGCGCCTTGGCGACAAAAGTCAGGTCGTCGCCGTCGACGATGGCGAGGCGGACCAACTCGCCCGAGTCCGTTGCCAGTTGGTCGAGTAGCGGCTGGGCCACATCGACGATCCCGGCCCGGCTGAGGAAGCCCAGGCCCAGCGAGACCAGCTTGATGGTCAGCATATAATCGCCATGATCGCGGACCTGACGGACGTAACCGTGCTGCGACAGTTCGACCAGCAGCCGATGGGCGGCACTGACCGGCATGTTCGCCTTGGTCGCGAGCGCAGACAGGCTGCAGCCTTCCGGATGCTCGGCCAGCAGTTCCAGAACCGCCAGGCTTCGGGCGAGCGCGCCGCTCATCTGTTCCAACACCTCTCGTTCATCGCGCAGCATACAAGCCCGCGGACCCCGGAAGTCAATCTCAGAAAATCGGAAACTAATTCCATTTTGGAAAGATTTTCCATTTATGCTACGACCAAGGTCCGCGCGAGGAACATCGGCGGCAGGTGCGAATGGCACCGGCTTTCAGGGGGACGAAACGGATGACAGCGATGACGGCCCAGGCGCGCGACGCCATGGCCACGAAGGCAGTGACTGCGGCGACGATCGGAACCGCGCTCGAATGGTTCGATTTCGCCCTCTATGGTGCGGTGTCCGCCACCGTCCTGCCCAAGCTGTTCTTCCCGACCATGGACGCGACCACCGCGCTTTTGGCGTCGCTGCTGACATTCGGCGTGGGCCTCGCCGCGCGGCCCCTGGGCGCTGTCATCTGCGGTTATCTGGGCGACAAGCTCGGCCGGCGTAACCTGATGCTGGCGACCGTCACGATCATGGGGCTGGCCTCGGTATTCATTGGGCTCTTGCCGACCTACGCCGAGATCGGCGTTGCCGCGCAGTACCTGCTGGTGGCGCTGCGCATCATCCAGGGCTTCGCGCTGGGCGGCGAGTCCACGGGCGCGCAGCTGATGGCCCTGGAGCATGCCCAGCCGGACCGGCGCGGCAAATATTCCGGACTGCTGGGCGTGTGTTCGCCCTTAAGTCAGATCCTGGCGAATGCGGTGCTGTTCCTGCTGTCGTCGCTGCTGACGCCGGTCGACTTCGAAACCTTCGGCTGGCGCATCCCGTTCGTCCTCAGCTTCGTGCTGGTCATCGTCGGCGTCTATATCCGCCTGCGGGTCAGCGAGACGCCGGCGTTCCTGGCGCTGGAAGAGGCGAAGGTCGTCCAGGCGAGCAGCCCGATGAAAGACGTGTTCCGGCTGCACTATAAGGTCATCCTGCGCTGGATGTTCTTCTTCTGCGGGCCGGCGGCGCTGTTCTACCTGATCGTCGTCTTCTCGCTCAGCTATCTCACCAACCAGCTGGGCGTGCCGAAGCAGACCGGCTTTTCCCTGCTGATGGGGGCGAACATCTGCGCCATCATCGGCGCGCTGGGTGGCGGCCTGCTGAGCGATCGCATCGGGCGTCGCAAGGCCTTGGCCATCGGCTCCTGCGCCACGCTCGTCATCCTGTTCATCTATTTCCCGATCCTGGAGACGAAGAGCTTCCTGCCCATGCTGATCATCATGGGGCTGTTCCTGGGATTTACACAGTTTCAGAGCGGCATTCAGCCGGTCGCCTTCGCCGAGGCGTTCCCGACCAACGTCCGCTATTCCGGCTCGGCGCTCGCCTATACCGGCGCCAACCTGATCGCCGGCGGCCCGATGCCGGTCCTGGCGGTGTGGCTGGTCAGCCTGGGCAACGGCTCGCCCTGGGGCGTGGTCGCGGCCTGTGTCGCCCTCAACATCCTTTCGCTGATCATGATCCTGACCGCGCCGGAAACCCGCGGCATCGACATGAACCGGATCGACAGCATCCGTCAGATCGCCGGCGACTGACCCTTTGGCTCCGAGGTATCCATGACCAGAACGGTATATGTGCTCAACGGTTCGAACCTGAACATGCTGGGCAAGCGCGAGCCGCATCTGTACGGCACGACGACGCTCGCCGAGATCGAGCAACGCTGCGGGGCGTTGGCCAAAGAGCTGGGGCTCGAGTGCATCTTCCGCCAGACCAACCACGAGGGCGTGATGGTCGACTGGCTGCAGGAGGCGTTCGAGAACAAGGCCGCCGTGGTGATCAATCCAGCCGGCTTTTCGTTCAAGTCCGTGCCGATCCTCGACGCGGTGAAGCTGATCGAGGCCCCGCTGGTCGAAGTCCACATCACCAACATCCATAAACGGGACGATCCCTATCGGCACTCCCTCGTCTCGCTGGCCGCGACGGGGGTGATCTGCGGTCTCGGCCCCATCGGCTACCTGCTGGCCCTGCGTGCCGTCGCGAAAGCTATGAAGGGCTAAACCGCCCGATACGGAACCGACGCTGCTTCAACGCTCTCACTCATTCCCGATACCGCACCGCACGCGGACACATCCCCGTCCGAGCGCCCTTGACCGGCGCGCGCGTGGCGTCGACACTCGGCATCGAGAGTTCGGGTGGGCCGTCGTGTCCGCCCCTTCGCATGCGCAGCAGGTCACGACTGCGCCGCCAGCCACGAGGGAGAACACGTCGATGTCGGCACCGATTTCCATGACGGTGAACGGCAGGAAGGTCACGGCCAATGTCGAGCCGCGCACCCTGCTCGTTCAATTCCTGCGCGACCAGTTGGGCCTGACCGGGACCCATGTCGGCTGCGACACCAGCCAGTGCGGCGCCTGCCTGGTCCATCTCGACGGCAAGTCGGTCAAGAGCTGCACCATGATCGTGGCCCAGGCCGACGGCGCCGAAATCATGACCATCGAAGGCCTGTCGACCGGCGAGCTGCATCCCATGCAGGCGGCGTTCAAGGAACATCACGGCCTGCAATGCGGCTTCTGTACACCCGGAATGGTGATGAGCGCCGTCGATCTGGTGAAGCAGAACCCGGAACCAACCGAGCACGAAATCCGCGACTGGCTCGAGGGCAACATCTGTCGCTGTACCGGCTACCACAACATCGTGAAGGCGGTGGAGGCGGGAGCGAAGGCGATGGGAGGCTCCCATGCCGGATGACGCGCGCGCGCCCGACGGGATCGGCGCCCCGGTCCGCCGCAAGGAGGATTTCCGCTTCCTGACCGGCCAGGGCCATTATACCGACGACATCAACCGGCCCGGCCAGACCCACGCCTATCTGCTGCGCAGCCCCCATGCGCACGCGACCCTGGGTGCGATCGACACGTCCAGGGCCATGGCGGCGCCGGGCGTGGTCGCGATCTTCACCGGCGCCGATCTGGCGGCGGCCGGCGTCGGCGGGTTGCCCTGCGGCTGGCTGATCACCGACAAGCATGGCAAGCCGATGGTCGAGCCGCCCCATCCGGTGCTGGCCCAGGGCAAGGTGCGCCATGTCGGCGACCCGGTCGCGGTCGTCATCGCCGAGACGCGCGACGCCGCGAAGGACGCGGCCGAACTGATCGAGGTCGCCTATGGCGTGCTGCCGGCCGCGGTCGAAGCGACGGATGCGGTCAAGCCCGGTGCCGCCCAGCTGTTCGACGAGGCGCCGGCCAACACCTGCTATGAATGGGAGATCGGCGACAAGGCGGCGGTCGACGCGGCCTTCGCCAAGGCTAAACTCGTCGCCAAGCTGGACTTGATCAACAACCGCCTCGTCGCGAACCCGATGGAGCCCCGCGCGGCGATCGGCGAATACGACAAGGGGTCGGGCGACTACACGCTCTATACGACCAGCCAGAACCCGCACGTCATCCGCCTGCTGATGGGCGCCTTCGTGCTGCATCTGCCGGAGCATAAGCTTCGGGTCGTGGCGCCCGACGTTGGCGGCGGCTTCGGCTCCAAGATCTACCATTATGCCGAAGAGGCCATCGTCACCTGGGCCGCGGCCAAGGTGAAGCGGCCGGTGAAATGGACGTCCGATCGGTCGGAGGCCTTCATCTCCGACGCGCAAGGCCGCGACCATGCGAGCCATGCCGAACTGGCCATGGACGAGAACGGCAGGTTCCTGGCGCTGCGCGTCGATACGGTCGCCAACATGGGGGCGTATCTGTCGACCTTCGCGCCGGCGATCCCCACCATCCTCTATGCGACCTTGCTCGCCGGCACCTATACGACGCCAGCGATCCATGCCGCCGTGCGCGCGGTCTTCACCAACACGGTGCCGGTCGATGCCTATCGCGGCGCCGGACGGCCGGAGGCGACCTACCTGCTGGAACGGCTGGTCGATGTCGCGGCACGGGTCGCCAAGCTCGATCCGGCCGAGATCCGCCGGCGCAACTTCATCGCGACCGATGCCTATCCGTACCAGACGCCGGTCGCCCTGCAGTACGACAGCGGCGATTATTTCAAGACGCTTGAGATGGCCTTGAAGACGGCCGATCGGGACGGGTTCGAGGCCCGCCGGGCCGAGGCCGCCACGCGCGGCAAGCTGCGCGGCATGGGCATTGCCACCTACATCGAGGCGTGCGGCATCGCGCCCTCGGCCGTCGCCGGTGCCCTGGGCGCCCGCGCCGGGCTCTACGAAGCGGCGGAGGTGCGGGTGCATCCGACCGGCAGCGTCACGTTGTTCACCGGCACGCACAGCCATGGCCAAGGTCACGAGACGACCATGGCCCAGCTGGTGGCGTCGGGGCTGGGCGTATCGGTCGACCAGGTCGAGGTCGTCCATGGCGACACGTCCAAGATCCCGTTCGGCATGGGCACCTACGGCTCACGCTCGCTCGCGGTCGGCGGGTCGGCGGTGATGAAGGCGATCGACAAGGTCGTGGCCAAGGGCCGCAAGATCGCGGCGCATCTGCTGGAAGCGGCCGAAGCGGACGTGGAGTTCGCCGACGGCACGTTCCGCGTCAGCGGGACGGACCGGACCAAGAGCTTCGCCGAGATCGCGTTCACCGCCTATGTCCCGCACAATTACCCGATCGAGACGGTCGAGCCGGGGCTGGACGAGACGGCGTTCTACGATCCGAAGAACTTTACCTATCCCTCGGGCGCCCATGTGGCCGAGATCGAGATCGACCGGGAGACCGGCGTGGTCGAGGTGGTGAAGTTCACGGCGGCCGACGATTTCGGCCGGATCATCAATCCGATGATCGTCGAGGGCCAGGTCCATGGCGGGCTGGCCCAGGGCATCGGCCAGGCGCTCTACGAGGCGGCGATTTACGACAAGGACGGACAGCTGCTGACCGGCTCGTTCATGGACTACACCATGCCGCGCGCGGCCAACCTGCCGATGTTCGACGTCGCGACCAACGTCACGCTCTGCACCCACAATCCGCTCGGCGTCAAAGGCTGCGGCGAGGCAGGGGCGATCGGGTCACCGGCGGCGATCATGAATGCCGTCCACGACGCGCTGTCACCGCTCGGTGACATCCGCGTCGACATGCCGGCCACGGCGCTGAAGCTGTGGCAGATCATCCAATCTCATAGCCCTGCCCAAGCGGCAGAGTGAGGACGGACCATGTATGAATTCAATTATCAGGCGCCGACGAGCCTCGCCGACGCGACCCAGGCCATCGCCGGCGCCGAGGATGGCAAGCTGCTGGCCGGCGGCATGACCCTGGTGCCGACCTTGAAACAGCGCCTCGCCCGCCCATCCGACCTGATCGACCTCAGCAGGATCCCCGATCTCAAGGGCATCAAGGTCGACGGTGGCACCGTGACCATCGGCGCCATGGCGACCCATGCCGAGGTCGGCGCCAGCGAGGCGGTGAAGCAGGCGATCCCCGGCCTCGCCTGGCTCGCCGGCAATATCGGCGACCCGGCGGTGCGCCATCGCGGCACGCTCGGCGGCTCGATCAGCAACAACGATCCGGCCGCGGACTATCCGGCGGCACTGCTGGCCCTGGGCGCCACGATCTACACGACCAAGCGGCAATTGTCGGCCGCCGACTTCTTCGTGGGCATGTTCGAGACCGCGTTGGAACTCGACGAGATCGTGACCGCGGTCAGCTTCCCGATCCCCGAGAAGTCGGGCTACCAGAAGTTCCGCAATCCGGCGTCGCGCTATGCGGTGGTCGGCGTGTTCGTCGCGAAGACCGGCGCCGGCGTCCGGGTCGCGGTCACCGGAGCCGGACCGGCGGTGTTCCGGGTGCCCGCCTTCGAGGCGGCGCTCGACAAGAGCTTCACCGCATCGGCGCTGAACGGGCTCTCCGTTCCGGCGGACGAACTCAATGCCGACATCCACGCCAGCGCGGAATATCGGGCGCATCTCGTGACGGTATTCGCCAAGCGTGCCATCGAGGCGATCGGTTAAGAAAAATCCCTCTCCCCTGTTCGGGAGAGGGATTGCCTTGCTCGGCTACCAGCGGCGGCGGCCGCCGAAACCGAAGCCAACCGAGACTTCGGGGCCGTAGTAGCCCGGACCATAAGCGTAGGGATAGGGGTACGGGTAAGGATAGGCCGGATAGGGATAGGCCGGATACGCCGCCTGCTGGACCTGTTGGACCGGCGGCACGCTCTCGCCCTGGGCGGCCATGCATTGCATGTAGCCGACGTCGTAGCGGTGCTGCAGCTCGGCGCCCGACGCCTGGGCGTTGGCGGAGCCGGCGGACGATCCGACCAGCAGGCCCGCACCGGCGCCGGCTGCGGCACCGAGGCCCGGATTGCCGGCAGCCGCACCCAGCAGCGCGCCGGCCGCGGCACCGATGCCGGTCCCGACCACAGCACTGCCGACGGCATTGTTGTTGGCGACCTCCTGGGACTGGCCGCCGCCGATGGTCTGCTGGGCATAGCCCCGGCAGCCCATGTCGTCCTGCTGGAACTGGGCGAGGGTCTTGCCGGGTCCCGGCATGACGGTAACCGCAGGGCCGCTCGGCGGGGCCGCGACGCAGGCGCCAAGGGCGAGCGAGCCGACGAGCGCTGCTGAAAACGAAAGGCGAGACATTGCGACAACTCCGCGGGTCAACGAAAGTCTTCCAGGACACAAACCTTTGGAACCTGCTTTGGCTCCATGACGGCCAAATTGCGCCGCCATTACGACAAATATAGGGCGGCGCGGTTTCCGACCGATATCCGGGACCCGGATATTTGGTTTCAAACTGTTTCCGCCGCCGCCTGCAGCGCTCGAAAACGGCCCACCGCCGGCCCATACTGAAGAACGTCCCATTGCCGTCTTTTATTCCGGGAAATGCCAGCCTCGATGTCCTCCTCCTCCCTGCCCGTTTCGGTCGACGCGACCGCCACCCTGCTCGCCGGTCAGCGCTACGTCGCCGACCGCAGCCTTGCGACCGCGGTGTTCCTGGCGCTGAAACTGGGCCGGCCACTGTTCCTCGAAGGCGAGGCCGGTGTCGGCAAGACCGAAATCGCCAAGGTGCTGGCGAGCGGCCTCGGCCGGCGGCTGATCCGGCTGCAATGCTACGAAGGGCTCGACGTCGCATCCGCGGTCTATGAATGGAATTACGCACGCCAGATGCTGGAAATCCGGCTGGCCGAGGCCGGCCAGGCCAGCCGCGAGGACATCCAGCGCGACATCTTCGACGCGCGCTTCCTGATCAAGCGGCCGCTGCTGCAGGCGCTCGAAGCCGACGCGGGCGGCGCCCCCGTGCTGCTGATCGACGAGTTGGACCGGACCGACGAGCCGTTCGAGGCCTATCTGCTGGAGGTGCTGTCGGACTTCCAGGTGACCATTCCCGAAATCGGCACGATCAAGGCGGCCGAACCGCCGATCGTCATCGTCACCTCGAACCGCACGCGCGAGATCCACGACGCGCTGAAGCGGCGCTGCTTCTACCATTGGGTCGACTACCCATCGGCTGCGCGCGAGCTGGAGATCCTGGCCGTGAAGGCGCCCGATGCCGGCGAGGCGCTGTCGCGCGAGGTCGTGGGCTTCGTCCAGGCCCTGCGCAAGATGGACCTGTTCAAGCAGCCGGGCGTGGCCGAGACCATCGACTGGGCCGAGGCGCTGATGCAGCTCGACGCCCTCACGCTGACGCCCGAGGCGATCAACGATACGCTGGGCGTCATCCTCAAGTACCAGGACGACATCCAACGCCTGCAGGGCAGCGAGGCTCAGCGCCTGCTGGAGCAGGTCAAGGCCGAACTGGGCGGCCAGACCGCCGTTTGATGGCGCGCCCGGCCGATATTCCGGAGTTCGAAGGCGGGCGCCTGCTCGCCAACCTGATGTATTTCGCCCGCACGCTCCGCGCCGCCGGTATGCCGGTCGGGCCCGGGCGCCTGCTGGCCGCGGTCGAGGCGGTGCGTGCGGTGGGCCTCGGCAACCGCCGCGATTTCTACTGGACGCTCCACGCCGTGTTCGTGAACCGGCGCGACCAGCGCGAGCTGTTCGACCAGGCGTTCCACATCTTCTGGCGCAACCCGCGCATCCTGGAAAAGGCGCTGGCCATGGTCCTGCCGCAGACGCGGATGGACACGGGCGAGCCGCAGGCCCCGATGATGAAGCGCCTGGCCGAGGCGCTGCACGGCAAGGACGGGCCGGGCGGCGACGAGCCGGCCGAGGAACGGCTGGAACTCGACGCCGCCCTGACCTTCTCCGAACGCGAGCTGCTGCAGAAGACCGATTTCGAGCAGATGTCGACCGAAGAATTGACCCTGGCGAAAGCGGCGCTCGCGCGGCTGCGCCTGCCGCTGCTGGACGTGGCGACGCGCCGTTTCACCGCCGATCCGTCCGGTCCACGCGTCGATATGCGCGCCACCCTGCGCGCGGCTTTGCGCAACGGCGCCGGCGCCATCCCGCTGAAGCGCCGGCGGATCAAGACGAACCATCCGCCGCTGGTCATCCTGTGCGACATCTCCGGCTCCATGAGCCGCTACAGCCGGCTGTTCCTGCATTTCATGCATGCGGTCACCAACGACCGCGACCGGGTCCACACCTTCCTGTTCGGCACGCGCCTCACCAACGTCACGCGCTACCTGCGCGCCAAGGACATCGACGTCGCGGTCGACCGGGTGACTGAGGCGGTCGACGATTGGTCGGGCGGCACGCGCATCGGCGAATGCCTGGCCGAGTTCAATCGCCACTGGTCACGCCGCGTGCTGGGCCAGGGTGCCGTCGTGCTGTTCATTTCCGACGGACTCGACCGCGCTGCCGGCGAAGGACTGGGGCCGGTCATGGAGCGGCTGCATAAATCCTGCCGTCGGCTGATCTGGCTCAATCCGCTGTTGCGGTACGAGGCGTTCGAGCCCAAATCCTTAGGCATGAAAGCGATTTTGCCCCATGTCGACGAGTTCCGGCCGGTGCATAATCTGGCCAGCCTTTCCAGCCTGATCGAGGCGCTGAGCCGGCCGGCCGGCCGCCGGCTCGAAGCCGCCGCCGAATGGCGCCCGACCGCCGCCTGAAGGAGTTCCCATGAGCAGCGATACCGACCAGATCCTGAGCGAAGCCGCCCAGTGGCACCGGGACGGACGCCGCGTAGCACTGGCCACCGTCGTCGTCACCTGGGGCTCGTCGCCCCGGCCGGTCGGCTCCAAGCTGGCGGTCGACGACGCGGGCCGCTTCATCGGCTCCGTCTCCGGTGGCTGCGTCGAAGGTGCCGTGGTCGAGACCGCGCTCGAGACCATCCGCACCGGCGCGCCGAGGCTGCTGGATTTCGGCGTGACCGACGAGCAGGCCTGGGACGTCGGCCTGGCCTGCGGCGGCAAGGTGCAGATCTTCGTCGAGCGCCTGTCGTGAAGATCGATCTGCTGGAACGTCGGCTTGCCGCCCAGCAGGCGGGTAAGACCACCGTGCTGGTGACCGATCTCAAGACCGGCGCGCAGATGCTGCTGGGCGAGGGGATTGCGCTGGGCGACCTTGCGTTGGGCAACGAAGAGCGCGCGGCGATCAATCGCGCCGCGATAGAAGATCGCAGCCAGACGATCGACAGTGCCCGGGGCACCTTGTTCGTCGAGGTCTGGAGCCCCCCGCTGCGGCTGATCGTGGTCGGTGCGGTCCATATCGCCCAGACCCTGGCGCGGATGGCGGTCGCGACCGGCTACGACGTCACCATCATCGACCCGCGCAGCGCCTTCGCGTCCGAAGAACGTTTCCCCGGCGTGACCCTGGCGACCGACTGGCCCGACGAGGTGCTGCCAGCCCTGAAGCCGGACAAGCGGACGGCGATCGTGACCCTGACCCACGATCCGAAGATCGACGATCCGGCATTGCAGGCGGCCCTCCGCTCGGACGCGTTCTATATCGGTGCGCTCGGATCGCGCCGCACCCATGGCAAGCGTGGCGAACGGCTGGCCGCGGCCGGTTTCGATGCCGGCGCCTTCGCCCGCATCCACGGGCCGGTCGGGCTCGACATCGGCGCGCTGACGCCGGGCGAGATCGCCGTCTCGATCCTGGCCCAGATCACCGCGACCTTGCGGCGCGACCGGATCAAGGCCAAAGAGGACAAGGCCGCGTGATCTTCGGTCCGCTGCCGATCGCCCGGGCGCCGGGCGCCGTGCTGGCCCACGCGGTCACGGCCGGCGAGCGGCGCCTGAAGAAGGGTCGCGTACTCGATGCCGACGATCTGGCCGCTCTCGAGGCGGCCGGCATCGCCGAGGTCGTGGCCGCAATCCTCGAACCCGGCGACGTGGGCGAGGACCGGGCCGCGACCCGGGCGGCCGCATGCCTGTCCGGTCCGGGCCTGTCGGCCGGCGCCGCCTTCACCGGCCGGGTCAATCTGTTCGCCGATGCCCACGGGCTGTTGACGTTGGCCCGCGACGAGATCGATCGGCTGAACCGGATCGACGAGGCGCTGACCATCGCCACCCTGGCCCCGCTGACGCCGGTCGAGCCCGGGCAGATGGTCGCAACCGTCAAGGTCATCCCCTTCGCCGCCCCGGAACGGGCCGTCGCCGCCTGGGAGCGGATCGCGGCTGCCCGCCCGCCGCTGGGCCTCGCCCCGTTCCGACCGCGCCCCGTCGCCCTGATCCAGACCGTGCTGCCCGGGCTGAAGACGAGCGTGCTCGACAAGACCGTCGAGGTGACGCGTCGGCGCCTGGCCGCCCTGGGCAGCCCGCTCGTGGCCGAAGCACGGGTCGCACATCGGGCCGAGGCCGTCGCCGAAGGTTTGGCTGCGATGCGGGCCGAGGGTGCCGAACTGGTGCTGATCGCCGGCGCATCGGCGATCATCGACCGGCGCGACGTCATCCCCGCCGGCCTGGTCGCCGCCGGCGGCCGGATCGAACATTTCGGCATGCCTGTCGATCCGGGCAACCTGCTGCTGCTGGGTGCCCTCGGCAATGTGCCGGTGCTGGGCTTGCCCGGCTGCGCCCGGTCGCCGAAACTCAACGGCATCGATTGGGTGCTGCAGCGCCTGCTGGCCGATCTGCCGGTCGGTCGGACCGAAATAACCGGCTTCGGCGCCGGCGGCCTGCTGGCCGAGATTCCGAGCCGGCCGTTGCCCCGGGCCGAAATCGGCACCGCGCTGGCATCACCGCGCCGCGCGCAGATTGCCGCACTCGTCCTCGCCGCCGGACAGTCGCGCCGCATGGGCGCCGACAACAAGCTGCTGATTGCGCTCGACGGCAAGCCCATGGTGCGCCATGTGGCCGAGATGGCGCTCGCGTCCAGGGCGCGACCGGTCATCGTCGTGCTGGGCCATCAGCCGCAGGCGGTCCGCGCGGCACTCGACGGCCTCGACGTCCGTTTCGTCGAAAATCCGCACTATGGCGACGGGCTTTCGGGCTCGCTGAAGAGCGGGCTCGCGGCCGTGCCGGACAGCGCCGACGGCGCTGTCGTCTGCCTGGGCGACATGCCCGGCGTCGCGGCCGATCTGGTCGATCGCCTGATCGCCGGTTTCAATCCGGTCGAAGGCCGCGCGATCCTGGCGCCGGTCCGCAGTGGGCGGCGTGGCAACCCGGTGCTATGGGCGCGCCGCTTCTTCGGCGAACTGATGGCGCTGTCGGGCGATACCGGCGCCAAGCACCTGATCGGAAACTATGCAGAATTCCTGACCGAGATCGAGGCGGCCGACGACGGCGTGCTGATCGACCTGGATACGCCGGATGCCGTGGCGGCCTATCGGACAGGCTCCTAGCCCAGGGCCAGGATCAGTGCCGCTTCAACAGGGCCAGGGCAAACGCGATGCCGATGCCCAGGACCAGGGCGAGGATGACGAGCAACGGGACCAGCTTCGAGCGTTTCGCCCGCAGCGGTGGCAGGCCCGCCTCGACCCCCTTGGTCGTGTCGAACAGCACCTTCTGGTCCTTGATGCGCACCAGCTTCAGCGAATCGACGGTGCCGCTGCGCTGCAGGCGCATCGTCTCGGCGTAGGCCGTCTGCTCGTCGGCGAACTCGACGCTGCGCGGGGCCACACCAGCCTTGAATGCCTGCAACGTGAAAGATGCCATAGTGCGACCCCCGCGAAAATGCTCCGGCCAAGCCGCGTCGGATGAGTCTCGGCCATTGGCGTTAAGGAGGTGTTGCCATCGACATAACAAAATACCGCAGCGATCTTCTGGCGGCCTATCGCGCGACCGACTACCAGGTCAGGGACGGCGAACGCTGGCTGTCTGCCCGCCTGGGCCGGCCGGCGCCGGAGATCACGCGGCTGCTGGACCGGCACGGCACACGCGCCGGCTTCTTCATCACTGCCTGGAATCCTCGTAGCCAGCCGACCGGGCCGGCCGCGAACGAGGCGGCGTCTGCCGCGCTGGCGGCTGAGATCGGAGCCCGAGGCCTCCGCACCCTGCCCCATCGCGGCATCGGCGACGATCCGGCCTGGCCGGCGGAACAAGGCTGGTTCGTGCTCGATCTCGACGAAACGGCAGCGCGGGCTCTGGCGCAGGCCTATGATCAGAACGCCATCGTCTGGGTCGAACGGAACCATCCGGTCCGCCTCGTCGAAACCGACTGGCTGATGCGCGACGACTGACCGGGCATGATCGTCTAATGTATGAGTTAATCGAGCCTAGCCATTCAGCGACGGCGCCGACGCGGAATTGCGGGCGCCCCATGGGAGAGAACGACCAATGACTTACGCCAATCTGATTGCCGGCGAGTGGGTGCAGGGCACGGACGCGTCGCGCAACATCAACCCGTCCGACACGAACGACGTGATCGGCGAATACGACCGTGCGTCCGCCGCCCAGGTCGACGACGCGATCGCCGCCGCCCGCAAGGCCTTCCCGGCCTGGGCGCGCACGACCGTGCAGCAGCGCTCGGACATCCTCGACAAGGCGGGCACCGAGATCCTGGCGCGGCGCGAGGAGCTGGGCAACCTGCTGGCGCGCGAAGAGGGCAAGACGCTCGCGGAAGGCATGGGCGAGGTCGGCCGCGCCGGCCAGATCTTCAAGTTCTTCGCCGGCGAAGTGCTGCGCATCCAGGGCGAGCGCCTGGGCTCGGTCCGCCCCGGCGTCGACATCGAGATCACGCGCGAGCCGCTGGGCGTGATCGGCATGATCACGCCGTGGAACTTCCCGATCGCGATTCCGGCCTGGAAGATCGCCCCGGCCCTCGCCTATGGCAATTGCGTCGTCATGAAGCCGGCCGAGCTGGTGCCCGGTTCCGCCTGGGCGCTGGCCGACATCCTGCATCGTGCCGGCGTGCCGGCCGGCGTGTTCAACCTGGTGATGGGCCGCGGCTCCGTGGTCGGTGCCGCCCTGGTCAAGGATGCGCGCATCGACGGCATCAGCTTCACCGGCTCGGTCCCGACCGGACGCGGCATCCTGGCCGAGGCCGCAAGCCGCGGTGCCAAGGTGCAGCTCGAAATGGGCGGCAAGAACCCGATGGTCGTGCTGAACGACGCCGATCTCGAGCTTGCCGTACGCGTATCGCTCGACGGTGCGTTCTTCTCGACCGGCCAGCGCTGCACCGCCTCGTCGCGCCTGATCGTCGAGGACGGCATCTACGACAAGTTCGTGGCATCGCTGGCCGAGGCGGTCGGCAAGCTGGTCGTCGACGACGCCCGCAAGGCCGGCACCAATATCGGCCCGGTCGTGGATCAGAGCCAGCTCGACCAGAACCTGAAATACGTCGACATCGGCCGCCAGGACGGCGCCAAGCTGGTTGTCGGCGGCGAGCGGTTGGAGCGCGGCACGCCCGGCTTCTATATGGCGCCGGTCGTGTTCGCCGAGGCGAGCAACGAGATGCGCATCAGCCGCGAGGAAATCTTCGGACCGGTCGCCTCCGTGATTCGCGCCAAGACCTACGACGAGGCCCTGGCCCTCGCCAACGACACCCAGTTCGGCCTGTGCGCCGGCATCTGCACGACCAGCCTCAAGCACGCGGCCCATTTCCGCCGCAACATCGAGACCGGCATGGTCATGGTCAATCTGCCGACCGCCGGCGTCGACTATCACGTGCCGTTCGGAGGCCGGAAGGGCTCGAGCTACGGTCCGCGCGAGCAGGGCCGCTACGCGGCCGAATTCTACACGCAGGTCAAGACGGCCTACGTGAACCAGGCGCTGTAGGGATATCGGGCCCGGGCTTCGGCTCGGGCCTTTTTCCCCTCACCCGTCCCGCAGCTTCAGGAACAGCACCAATCCCGCCAGCACGAGCGTGATGAAATTCGGGATGATGATCGCCGGCCGTTCCAGCAGCAGCCCATAGACGAGCCACAGGGCGACGCCGAACGTGAAGGCCGAATACATACCGAGCGAGATGCCGGCTGTGTTTTTCTCGCGCAGAGTCTTGATCACCTGGGGCAGGAAACTCGCGGTGGTGAAGCCGCCTGCGACCAAGCCGATCAGTTCGATTTCATCCTGAGTCACAAAAAAGCCCTATTTTTTAAACGGGCGGAATAAATCCGGCCGACCCTCGTTGTGAGTCCATCGTATCGCTCACACGCCGCAGGGGACCGATCATGAAGAAGCTCATCGGCTGGCTCACCATTTCCGCCAGCGTCGTCGCCGCAGCTTTAGGCGAGATCACCGTCGGCCTGCCCTTCCTGGGCGTGCTGATCGGCGCGGGACTGTTGGTTACTCTCAACGACTGAGCGAAACGGGCGGCGGATTTGCCGCCTAGAACGGACCGAAACGATAGGGCGTACAGCGCAGTTTCCACTGGCTATAGCTGCCCTTGTCCGCCGGGATCGATTGTTCGCCCAGCTTCTCGTAGCCATCCGCGCAGATCTGTTTTGCCAGCACCGCATCGATCGCCGGATCAGCGTTGGCGAACCGGCTGACGCCGGGCGAGCCGATCACGCCGGCAACGGTGAATTCCTGCGGCGTGGTCGAGACGCACCCCCCCACGCCCGACAGGACGGCCACAAGACCGACGGCCCCGACTAGTCCCAAACGCATCGCCGCGAACCTCCGAAAGACATCGGCCGCCAGCATATGCGGCCATCGCGGCGAACGGAAGGGCGCGCGGATGGTTTCGCGCTCGGCACCCCGTGACGCTTTCGCTAAGCTCGCTGCGAGCCTGGCCGATTGCCGGCGAACAGAGGAGATGCCGCATGGGATGGATCGGCCGGACTGCCGCGGCGCTCGCGGTCCTGGTCCTCGCGGGGCCGGCGTTCGCCGCCTATCCCGACGAGCGAGAGGCCGACCTCACGATCGCCGATTTCGCGCTCGCGAACGGCGAGCACCTGGCCCATGCGCGCATCCACTACACGACGATCGGAACGCCGCAGCGCGACGCCTCGGGTGCCATCGACAATGCGGTGCTGCTGCTGCATGGCACGACCGGGACCGGTCGGAACTTCCTGACGCCCAGCCTGGCCGGCGAGTTGTTCGGACCGGGCCAGCCGCTCGACGCGACCCGCTATTTCATCATCCTGCCCGACGCGATCGGCCATGGCGGCTCGGCCAAGCCGTCGGACGGGCTCAAGGGGCATTTCCCGCACTATGGCTATCTCGATGCGGTCGAGGGCCAATATCGGCTGGTGACCGAGGGGCTGGGCGTGACGCACCTGCGCCTCGTGCTCGGCACCTCGATGGGCGGCATGCAAACCTGGATCTGGGGCGAGAAGCACCCCGGCTTCATGGACGCGCTGATGCCGATCGCCTCGCAGCCCGTTGCGATTGCCGGCCGCAACATGCTGTGGCGCCAGGCGATCATCGAGGCGATCCGCAACGATCCGGATTGGCAGGGCGGTGAGTATGCCAAACAGCCGACCGGCTTCATTCACGCTTTGCCGATCTTCAACATCATGACCAACAGCGCGCCGTTCCTGCAGCAGTCGGCGCCGACCCGGACCCAGGCCACCACCCTCTACGACCGATGGGTCGCGGATTACGCCAAGGGCACCGATGCCAACGATTACCTCTATTGGTTCGAATCGTCCTACGACTACGACCCATCGGCCGGGCTGGAAGAGATCCGGGCAAAGTTGGTCGCGGTAAATTTCGCCGACGACCTGCTGAACCCGGCCGAACTGGGCACGATGGAGGCCGCGATGGCGCGGATCAAGACCGGCCGTTACGTGCTGATCCCCGCCTCGCCGGAGACGCGCGGCCATCAGACCCTGACGCTCGCCTCGATCTGGAAAGGCCCGTTGGCCGACCTGCTGAAATAGCGACGACGCACGAAAAGAGACGGCGGCGATTTGCATCGCCGCCGTCCTAATTGCGTTCCGGATCCCGAACTCCCGAGCGCTATGCGTCAGGCGTTGCCTCCCGTTCCCCGAAGGATTTGTTCGCTGTGCGAACTTATGTTCTAATTGCGAACACCTTACCTCAGGGAGCTTTCGTGCCACAAGCAGATTCCGACGCCGATTTCGTGCATTCGCTGGCGCGGGGGCTCGCGGTCATCCGGGCCTTCGGCGCCGACGCCCCGCACCTGACCATGAGCGACATCGCCAAGCGCACCGGCCTGTCGCGTGCCGCGGTGCGCCGCTTCCTTCATACCCTGATCGAACTCGGCTATGTGGGCCTGGAGGGCCGGAACTATTCCCTGCGCCCCCGCATCCTGGAGTTGGGCTATGCCTTTCTGTCCTCGGTGCCGGTATGGAGCATGATGCAGCCGGCGCTGCAGGACGTATCGACGCGGCTGCGCGCGACCTGCTCGGCCGGCCTGCTCGACGGGGTCGAAGTGGTCTATGTGGCCCGCGCCGGACGGGCGGAGCCGGTCGTGGTCTCGTTCGGCGTCGGCGCCCGCCTCCCGGCATTTCACACTGCCATGGGTCGCGTGCTGCTGGCGGCGTTGTCGCCGGAGGAGCGCGCGGAACGGCTGGACCAGGCCGACCTTCGCGCCTATACGCCGCTCACCCTCACGGATCCTGCCCGCCTGATGGCCGAGTTGGACATCGTCGCCGATCAGGGCTGGGCCATCGTCGATCGCGAGTTCGAACCGGGCCTGATCGCGCTGGGCGTGCCGTTGCGCAATCGGGCCGGCAAGATCGTGGCGGCACTGGTCACCAGCGCGCGCGCGAGCCGGCTCGATGCCGCGACCATGCGGACGCACCATCTGCCGGCGCTGATCGAAACCTGCGAACGCCTGATGCCGGCATTGCATCTGCCGGGTTGAGGAGGAGGCCCCCGCATGTGGATCATGATCGCCGGCCCCTATACGTCGGGCGCGGCCGACGCAGCCGGCCGGGCAGCAAATCTGCGCATCCTCAACCAGGCTGCGCTGATGCTGTTCGAGCGCGGCCATATACCGATCATCGGCGTCAATATGGCACTGCCGATGATTGAGTGCGCCGGTCCTGGCCGCTTCGACGCGATCATGATGCCGCTGTCGCTCGAGATCGCCGACCGCTGCGACGCCTGCCTCAGGATCGGTGAGCCGTCCAGGGGCGCAGACGACGAAGCCTCGCGCTTTCGGGCGCGCGGCTTGCCGGTCTATGGAAAATTGGAAGACGTGCCGAAGGCGGCAGCCGGACCCTAAGCGCCCACGTGGCCGTAACGGACCGGGGGTTCCGGGTTCGGGTCTTCAAGCCGGATTAGCAGGTAATCCAGATCCTCGGCACCCATTTCCTCGAACTGGGTCAGGATGCGCTCGATCATCTGGCGACGATAGCGCTCGCGATCGTATTCGCTGCCGTCGAGCGCCGTTTCATGGGCGACCTGGGTCGCGATCCGGAATGCCGGGAAATAATTCTGAGGCATGCCGGTCCGGTCGTAGAGCGATTTGAAGCCCAGCTGGCCGGCATCATGGATCAGCAGGCGGGCATTGTGGACGGCGATGCCGGCGAGCTGCGACATGGCGGCCTCGAACAGGCTGATGTCGCCGACGCACAGCGCGCGCAGAATCAGGGAGGGCGTCAGGCGCTTCGCCGCGTGCAGATGCTGCACCAGCTCGATCGCCTCTTCAGCCGGGAAATGGGCGGAGCGCAGATCGACGGTGACCTGTTCCCGCGTCTTCATCACGATCTGGGTGATCACCGCTTCCGGCATGTCCGTGCGCTTGCCGATATAGGCACGCAGGCTTTCGACCGTGAAATGGACGAGCCGTTCGGCGACCGATAGCGGCAGGTTCGGGCGCTGGGAAAGCTGCTGGTTGACGCGCTCGTCGGACCCGAACCGCGTCGCCGCCTGATCGATCAGCGCCTCGTCCAGCTTCGCTCCCGGATTGCCGACCAGGGTCGCGACCGCCAGATTATTGTCGGTCTGGATCAACTCGCCCGCGACGGCGGTCGAGACCTCGGCCCGTCCGGCGATGGCGATCTGTTTCGATGGCGTCCCGGACCGAACGACGGCGATCAGATCCTCGTCGCTCAGGACCTTGGAAAACTGCAGCACGGGGATCGCCACGGACTCGACGTCGTTGGCAAGTGCCACCGCGATGTCGTGGGGCAGGTACTGGCTGTCCTTGAGCGTTTCGGACAGTACCTTGCGGACCTGGATGGCAGCGCCATCGAGCATCGCGCGCAGCACCTGTTCCGCGACCTGGCGCTCCGCCTCGGTCAACGACCCTTCGGCAACCTTGGAACCCAACCGCCCCGCCGCCGCTTCCGGCGCGGAGACATCGTTCAGAAGCGCCGCGACATCTTGCTGGCTTAGACCTTCGCTCATAGCCGTTCCTGCATCCCTTCGCCGACGCTTTGACACAAGCCAGTGTAGCGGAACCGGCGTCGCTTGGGTGCGGCATTTTTAAAGCCGCCCCTGTCCAGTCTCGATCCGAAAACGTTAAGACCTGGTTAGCCTCCGATATCGAGCCCACAACCGCCCGATGTCAAGCGAGTGCAGTGCGTGCTTCCGACAACGCTGCGGCAAAATCCACCGGCCGTTCCGACGTCACTTCCAGACGGCGATCGTCGAACACGTGCGATTGTCGGCTCCGCCGCCGTCTCCAGTCCATCATGGCCGTATCGCGTTCCACAATCAATTCTACAATCGGCCGATGTAGCAGCCGCAGCACCGCGACCAGCCATCGGTCGACCAGCGCCGTCGGACTCGGTTCGGCGAAAGCGAAGCGATCGAGCAGGCGGATGACGTCCTCGGCCCGATACCAGGTCTCGCCGGTCACCCAGCGGTTGGTGGTGAACAGCGACAGCGGCACGCCGTGGGCATCGACGCTGATGCCGATCAGGTGGCTGAACACACCGCGGTCGCGCGCCGAGCGATGGGTCATCGAGACGGCGCCCTTCTCCTTCACCGGCAACTTGAGCGGCGCCAGCGCCATCTCGGGCAGCACGAGCGGCACCAGGCCGCGCGGCATGCCGCCCTGGCCGAAGAACGTATGGAAATGCCCGACCTCGTCCGGGTGCCGGTCGCCGTCGGGATGCGCATGAAAGAAATATTGTGCGTGGGTGACCTGGTCCCAGACCTCGCCGGCCGGATAATGCGCGCCGGGTGGCGGCATGGTGCCGTCGGCCAGGGTTTCCAGCAGGCCGGTCCCGGCCTTGGCGAGCGCCTGGGCCACGGCCATGACCTCGGCCAGAGCGGCGGCACGGCTGAGCGCGCCCACCGAAACGGGAGCAGCGTCGATCGGGGCGGCGTTCGGTGCAATCATGCCGTCGTCACATCGGTTGCAAAATTCTGCGAACCCGGCTCCTCGGTGGCCGGCCATGGTCGTCTTGCGGGAAAGCCATGGGAGCAGACGCGGACGGCCGTTGCCCTCCGTATCAGCCCATTATTCGGTGCGATCCGGCCCTGCGCCAAGGAGAACTTATGCGGAGGGCCAAGGCCGGATACCGAGCGGGCCACGGCGTCTTCCGTTCGCCCACTCCGCCGGCTCGCCACAAATGTCACGATTCCAACGGGTCGGAAAGCGACGCTCCGACGGCGCGCCAGAGGCGGGGTCTCCATCTGCGTAATGGGATACCCGCCCTCGATGGGGAACGGCCGACCGCCCTCAAGGCCGCGGGCATGCTGCCGGAGCGCGCCGGCCAGGCGCCCACTCCGCGACTCGGAATGTGCGAGCCCGCCCATCGTCACGGCTTGACCGCAACGGCTCCCGTCGCCGGCGCCGTCCGCAGCGTCCATTGCACGATCATCTTCATGGCGTTGCCGGTCGCCTCGCCGAACGCCGCGACGATGCTGTCGATGTCGTTATGTTCCGCGTCGGACAGCTTGACCGCGTCGAGCCCGCCGATGATCTCGCGTTCCGGCATCTTGATCAGCTTGGCGGTCAGGCGGACGCGCACCTGGGGCGGCTTGTTCGTGCCCTCGTAATAGCGCGCCTCGAAATCACGCAGGTCGGTCAGCAGTACGTAGTCGGCACGCAAGCCGCTGGTATCGCGGCCGACCGACACGATCTTGCGCGTGTTTTCGAAGGATTCGACCAGCAGGTCCTGCACCATGACCGGCGCGCGGTCGGTCCAGGCGGAGCTGGCGAAATAATCGATCGTGGTCGGGCTGCGCGCGAGCGCGATACGGGCCGTGTCGAGGCTCTGCGGCGCATCGGGCACGGTCACGACCAGCTGGTAGCTCACCACCGGCAGGTTGGTGTCGTAAGTCGTCTTGGGCTGCAGCACATAGAGCGAGGGCGGGGTCGAGGTCAGCGCCGCCGAACAGCCGGCGAGGCCCAGAGCGAGGCCCAGCAGCAGGGCGCGGGAAGCGTGCTTGATCATCGCGGATTGAACCCCTCGCGGCGGTCGCCGAACAGGAAACGTTGCGGATCGCGCTCGAGTTCGCTCGAGACCTTGGTCAGGCTGGCGACGAGCGTGCGCATCTCGGACAGCAGCTGGGTCAGTTGCGGCAGGCCGACCGTGGTGAAATCGCGCACCTGCGGCCGGCTGTCGGCGACCAGGCCGTTCAGCGAGGTCGAGAGCTGGTCGAGTTTCTTCACCGCGTCGTTCGCGGTCACCAGCACCTGGTCGGCGCGGTCGCCGACGCCGTCATATTTGCTGACCGTGGCCCGGAACTCGGTGAGCGTGCGATCGAGGTTGGCCGCGGACTTGGCCCCCTGGGACAGCATGGATTGCAGGTCGTCCCGGTGGTTCGCGACCGCGCCGGTGATCTGGCTGACATGGGCCAGCGTGTCGGCGATCGCCTGGCGATTCTTGTCGTCGAGCAGCAATGCCAGCCGGTCGGCGATGGTGACCAGATGGGCCAGCACGTCGGGGGCGCTCTCGAACACCTGCTGCAGGGCCGAAGGCCGCGACTTGATGATCGGATAGTGATGGCCGGGTTTCGGCTCCAGCGGCGTCGACGCCTGGCTGCCGCCGGAGATCTCGACATAGGACACGCCGGTAAGCCCCTGGGATTCCATCGAGACGACCGAGTCCGTCTTGATCGGCGTGCCTTCCTTGATCTTGAGGCCGATTTGGACCTGCAGCGAATTGTCGGGATCGAATGCGATATCCGATACGCGGCCGACGTCGATGCCGTTCAAACGCACGATCGCGCCGACGCCGAGGCCGGTCACCGGCCCCTGGATGAAGGTCTCGTAGCGGCGGAATTCATCCTCGAACTGGACCCGGGCGACCCAGAGGACCGAGACGAACAGCACGATGAAGATGCCGAGCACGAAGGCGCCGACCGCGACGTAGTTTGCTTTTGTTTCCATCGGCGGAGGCTCCGTTCCTCTCTTCTGGCGTCAGGACGCGGCGAGCGCGGCGCGCCCGCGCACGCCGCTGAAATATTGCTGGATCCAGGGGTGCGGGTCATGCACCAGCGTGTCGAACGTGCCGACCTTGATCTTCTTGTCGACCAGCACGGCGATGCGGTCCGTCGTGGCGCGCAGGGTGTCGATGTCGTGGGTGACCATGAAGACGGTCAGGTTCAGGCTCTTCTGCAGGTCGCGCACCAGGCTGTCGAACTGGGCAGCCGAGATCGGGTCGAGGCCGGCAGTCGGCTCGTCCAGGAACAGGATCTCCGGGTCCAGCGCCAGCGCCCGTGCCAGGCCGGCGCGCTTGCGCATGCCGCCGGACAGCTCCGACGGGAATTTCGTCGCCGCATCGGGCGGCAGGCCGGCCATGGCCAGCTTGACGGCGGCCAGCTCGTCCATCAGCCGTGGCGTCAGGTCGGTATGCTCGCGCATCGGCACCTGGATGTTCTGCGCCACGGTCTGGGCGCTGAACAGCGCGCCGTCCTGGAACAGCACGCCCCAGCGCGTCTGCAGCCGGCGCAGCTCCCGCCCGTTCAGGCGGCCGATGTCCTGGCCCAGCACTTCGATCCGCCCGCCGGCCCGGCGATTGAGCCCGATGATGGTCCGCAGCAACACGGACTTGCCGGTGCCGGATCCGCCAACCACGCCGACGACTTCGCCGCGCCGGAGCTCGAGGTCGAGCCCGTCATGCAGCACGCGCCCGCCGACCCGGGTGACCAGCTTGTCGATCTTGATGACGGGCGGCCCGAAGCTCTTGTCGGTATCGTCGATGCTCATGCCGCCTCAGACGCCCAACAGAGAGAACAGGATCGAGAACAGCGCATCGGCGACAATCACCAGGAAGATCGATTCGACGACCGACCGCGTCGTCAGCATGCCGACGCTGGCCGCGTTGCGTTCGACCTGCAGCCCCTCGTAGCAGCCGACCGTGGCGATCAGGAAAGCGAAGATCGGCGCCTTGATGATGCCGATCCAGAAGGTCCAGCCGCCGCCGATGGCGCCCTGCAGCTGGCGCAGGAACGCCGGCACGGTGATGCCCAGGTCGAACAGGCTCATCAGCGCTCCGCCGAAGATGCCCATGACATTGGCAAACACCGTCAGCAGCGGCAGGGTCAGCACCAGCGCCAGCATGCGCGGCAGCACCAGCACCTCGACCGGGCTCATGCCGAGCGTGGAAAGCGCATCGATCTCCTCGTTCACCTTCATGGTGCCGATCTGGGCGGTGAAGGAACTGCCCGAGCGGCCGGCGACGATGATCGCGGTCATGATCGCGCCGATCTCGCGCAGGATCGAAATGCCGAGCAGGTTGACCGTGAAGATCTCGGCGCCGAACCGGCGCAACTGGTCGGCACCCTGGAACGCGAAGACGATGCCGAGCAGGAACGACAGCAGCCCTACGATCGGCATGGCATTGAGGCCGACCTCTTCCATCTGGTGGACGAGCGCCGGGATACGCAGGCGGCGCGGGTGCAGCACCGTCGCCAAAGTCTCGGTCGCGACCATGCCGAGGAAGCCCAGCAGCGAGATGGCCTGGGCGAAGAAATGCATCTGGGCGCGACCCAGCCGTTCCAGGAAGGCGTGGAAACTATGCTGGTCGGGATGAGCGACCGGCGGCCCCTGGCAGTCATGGTCGATGGTGCTGATCAGCGGCAGGAACGCATCCGGCACGTCGTGCCACACGACCTTGGCGCCGGCGTCCTCGGCCATGCGCTTGGTGCGCATCAACAGCCAGGCGCCGGTGGTATCGAGCCGCGCCAGGTGGGTACAGTCGATCTCGAGCGTCGGAACGCCACCGAAGGACAAGGCGCGCAGGGCGGCATCCTGCCGTTCGGCCGACCCCAGCACCCAGGCACCGCCGGCCTCGATCACGAAAGCGTCGGACCGGCGCACGGTCTGGAACCGGGCGGCGGTCGCGGCGACGTCGATTTCTTGCAATGCGGCCATGTCGGCCGGAACTCTACACGAGCCGCGACGGGCGAAGCCAGGACCGCAAAGGCTTTGCGCGCGGAAAAACCCTATGCCGCGGCGCCGGACGGGTTAGAGTGCGCCGCACTCTGGGCGAGACCTGCCGAGACCACGACCCGACCGAATGTGAGAGCGATGGACATCAAGGACCATATCCGCCATGTGCCGGACTTCCCGAAGCCGGGAATCCTGTTCTACGACATCTCGACCCTGCTGGCCCATGCCGGCGCCTGGCGGGAGACCGTGCGGCAATTGGCCGATATCCTGGCGCCCACCAAGCCCGATGTGCTGGTCGGCATCGAATCGCGCGGCTTCCTGGTCGCGGCACCCCTGGCGCTCGCCCTCGGCTGCGGCTTCGTCATGGTCCGCAAGCCCGGCAAGCTGCCCGGCCCGACCGTGCCGTACAGCTACGAGCTGGAATATGGCAGCGACACGATCGAGATCCAGACCGACGCCATCAAGGCCGGCCACCGCGTCGTCGTGCTCGACGACCTGCTGGCGACCGGCGGCACGCTCGACGCCGCGATCAACCTGTGCCGCAAGGTCGGCGGCGACGTGGTCGCGGCCGCCTGCATCGTGGAACTGAATTTCCTCAACGGGCGCAGCCGGATCGACGTGCCGGTGCATTCGATCGTGGCCTACGACGAGTAGGGTTTACCAGAGCCGGCTTACACCATAAGCATCAAAGGGTTTCTCGTTCGACACCAGAACGAGACCGTCAAGCATCGCCTGGGCGATCAGCATCCGATCGAATGGATCGCGATGGGGGCCGGGCAAGCCGCCGGCGACCCGGCCATGGCGTAGCGAAATTGCAAGTTCGCGAAAGCCTTGCCCTGCGATGGCGGCCTCCAGATCGTCGGCAATCGGGTCGAGACCCGGCAACTTCCCGATCCGATGCTTCGTCGCCATTTCCCAGGCGGACACCGCGCTGACGAGTATCTCATTTGCCTCGTCTGCTATTGCGGCTTTGGCAACGCCCGATAACGCATCGTCGCCGGCAAGCCACCAGAGAAACGCGTGAGTATCGAGCAACAGCCGCACCCTACTGTTCCCAGCCGTCCAGTTCGTCCACCGGCAACGGCTCGAAGAACTCTGAACCTATGCTGATGATGCCGCGCATCGCGCCGAATTCCCGCTTTGTCGCACGTGGCTGAAATGGCACGATTCGAGCGATCGGTTCTTTGCCGCGAGCAAGGATGATCTCCTCCCCGGCCTCTACGCGCGCCAACAACTGCGATAGGTTGGTTTTTGCGTTGTGGATGGTAACGACGGTCATGACCCCTCCATTAGCTAATCAATATAGCTAAGAGCGCCCTTCAGTCAATTTCGCATCTGCGAGATCGTCCTTGAATTGGAAACCGATCGTTTCCATATGGTGTTCATGACCACCACCACCCCTGTCTCCGACCGTCCCGGTCCCGGCCGTCCGCGCGAGTTCGATCTCGACGATGCGCTGCGCGATGCCACCGAGGTGTTTCGGACGCGCGGCTACCACGGCACCTCGGTGCAGGACCTGACCGTAGGCACGGGCCTGGCGCGCGGCAGTCTCTACAAGGCATTCCACGATAAGCGATCGCTGTTCCTTGCAGCACTCGACCAGACCGTCGCCGCCTCTCTGCAGCGGGTCGGCGACCAGTTGGCCGCCCCCGGGCCGGCCAAGGCCGCGATCCGCGACACGCTGCTCAATTATGCCCGGCGCGCTTCATCGATCGACGGCCGACGGGGCTGCATCATGACCACGGCGGCGATCGAGATGATGCCGGAAGATGCCGAGGTCGGCGCCGTGATCGTCCGGATGTTCCGACGCATGGAGGACATGTTTGCCGCCGCCGTCCTGCGCGGGCAGGCGTCGGGCGAGATCCCGCCCGATCGCGACGACCGGATCATCGCCAAGCATCTGCTGTGTACCGTCCAGGGCTTTCGGGTCCTGGGCAAGGCCGGCCTTACGGAGCAGGACGCGGCCGACATCGTCGACCAGACCCTACGACTGCTGTCCTGATTTTCCGCTTCGATTTCTGCCTAATTTGGAACCGATCGTTCCAAAACACCGAAGGACGCATCATGTCGACCCTTGCTGTTGCGATTGCGCCGACCGAGGCCGCAGCGCTCGATCCGAACCGGTGGGCGGCGCTTGCCGTGTTGCTGACCGGCGCGTTCCTGGCGCCGCTCGATTTCTTCATCGTCAATGTCGCCATGCCGTCGATCACGACCGGCCTCCATGCCACCGCGGCCGACGTGCAACTGGTCATTTCCGGTTATGCCATCGTCTATGCCGTGTTCCTGATCACCGGCGGCCGGCTGGGCGACATCTTCGGGCGTAAATCGATCTTCCTGGTCGGGCTCGCCGGCTTCGCGCTGGCCTCGGCGTTCTGCGGGCTCGCCTGGTCGCCCCTGACCCTGATCCTGGCACGGATGCTCCAGGCGCTGGCCGCCGCCGCCATGGCGCCCCAGGCGTTGGCCTCGGTCCATGCGCTGTTTCCGGCCCATGAACGCGGCCGGGCGCTCAGCATCTATGGCGTGACACTCGGCCTGTCGTCGATCGTCGGTCAGTTGCTGGGCGGGGCCCTGGTCCAGGCCGACCTCGCCGGCATGGGCTGGCGGCTGATCTTTCTGATCAACCTGCCCGTCTCGATCATCGCCTTCATCGCCGCGATCCCGCTGCTGCGCGAAACCCGCAGCGGCCACCGCCCGCGGCTCGACTGGGGCGGCGTCGTGCTGTCGGCCTTCGCGCTGACCGTGTTCGTGCTGCCGCTGATCGAAGGGCGCGAGCGCGGCTGGCCCTGGTGGTCGATCGCCATGCTGCTGACCACGCCGATTTTCGTCGAGGCGTTCCGCCGCTACGAGCTGCGCCTGGCCAAGGCCGGCGGCGACCCGCTGGTCGCGATCGAGGTGTTCCAGACGCCGGGCCTGCTGCGCGGCCTGGGGGCGATCCTGACGCTCTATGCGCTGGCCGCGTTCTTCCTGACCTATTCCATCTACCTGCAGTCGGCGCTCGACTTCACCGCCCTGCAGGCCGGCCTCGCGATCCTGCCGTTCTCGGCGGGGTTCCTCGCCGGCTCGACCTTCAGCCCGCTGTTCGGCCGCTGGATGGGCACGGCCGCCTCGTCGCTCGGCTTCGTGCTGTCGGCGACCGGCCTGGTCGGCACCGCGGCGGCAGTCAGCCTGGCGCCGGCCGGCATGGTGCCGTCCCCGGCGCTTGCGGCGCCCGCGCTGCTGCTGATCGGCCTCGGCATGGGCATGTCGATCCCGACCATGGTGCGGGTCATCGTCGAGCGGGTCGAACCGCACCGGGCCGGCCTGGTCGGCGGCATGGTCAACTCGACCCTGCAGGTCAGTGCCGCCATTGCCGTGGCCGTGCTGGGCGGGCTGTTCTATGCTGCGCTGGGCACGCGCACCGATCCGGCGGCGGTGTCCCACGCCTTCGCGCTCACCCTCGTCGCGATCGCCGCCTGCCATCTCGGCGGCGCCTTCCTCGGCGCCGGCCTCGGCCAGCGGCGCCGCGTCTCCTGCCCGGCGGAGTAATTCATGGACCTGCATCTCACGGGCAAACGTGCCCTCGTCACCGGCGCCTCCAAAGGCATCGGCCACGCCACCGCCCTGCTGCTGGCGGAGGAAGGTTGCGATCTCGTGCTGGTATCGCGCGATCCGGCCACGCTCGCCACGGCGGCCGACGCGGTCAGGACGCGCCGACAGGTCGCGGTCCAGACCATCGCCGCGGACCTGTCGCGCCAGGACGAGGTCGAGCGGGTCGCGGCCGAGGCCGGTCCGTTGGACATCCTGGTCAACAACGCCGGCGCCATTCCGCCGGGCAACCTGCTGGCCGTGGACAACACGACCTGGCGTGCCGCTTGGGACCTCAAGATCTTCGGCTTCATCAGCCTGACCCGCGCGCTCTACCCGGTGCTGAAGGACCGGCAGGGCGTCGTGGTCAACGTGATCGGCTCCGCCGGGGAATCGCCCAACCCGAATTATATCGCGGGCAGTGCGGGTAACGCCGCACTGATGGGCTTCACCAAGTCGCTTGGCAAGGGTGCCCACAAGGACGGCATCCGCGTGGTCGGCATCAATCCCGGCCCGGTCTCGACCGAGCGGAACCGGATGCTGCTGAAGGCCCGCGCCCGCCAGGAGTTCGACGACGAGAGCCGCTGGCAGGAATTCTACAAGACCATGCCGTTCGGCCGCGCCGCGACGCCGGAAGAGATCGCCAACGCAGTGGCGTTCCTGGCATCCTCCCGCTCGGGCTATACCACCGGCACGATCCTGACGATCGACGGCGCGCCGGGTTAGGGATGGCGGAATCCTTCGAGCCCGGCAGCCTGTCGGTCGCCGGCCTGTTCCCGACGCCGCTCGCCGCCGTGACATTGGCCGGCCATGACGCGCTCGACCTGGCGCTCACCGAACGCATCCTGGCCCGGCGGCAGCAGGAACCGGGCGTGGTCGCCAGCAACGTCGGCGGTTGGCACTCCAGCGAATTCCAGTCGTGGAGCGGACCTGCCGGTGCGCAGTTGCTGAATGCGGCCCGACAGCTGGTCGATCGCCTGACGCTGATCGAAACCGGCAACGGCCTCACCCGGGCCTCGGTCAATTGGCGCGTGACCGCCTGGGCCAACATCTCCGGCGCCGGCGACGGCAACCGCGCCCATGGCCATCCCGGCGCCTTCTGGTCCGGGGTCTATTGGGTCGACGACGGCGGCGCCGACACGGACGAGTCGGTCGGCGGCCTGTTCGAGATGAGCGATCCGCGCGGGCTGCTGCCGGTGATGTATGCGCCCGGCCTACGCTACGCGATCGCCGACTGCGAAGATGCCGGCACGGCCCGGACGCTGACGCCCAAGGCCGGCATGATGATCCTGTTCCCGTCCTGGCTGATCCACGGCGTGACCGCCTATCGCGGCACCCGTCCCCGCATTTCAGTCGCGTTCAATTTCTCGTTCGGGGCGGCCTCCGACCCCCTCGGGACGTGACGGGATGGCATGCTCTTAAGAGTTTGCGAAATCACGGAAAATCGCGCACTCCATAAAATCTTTTGATTGGGCAACCCCTCTCTTCGCCGATAAACCTGGACATGGCACCTGGTGATCCAAGGCGCTGAACGGCGGGAAAGAAGCCGGTCCGTGCGGCGCGCCCGACCCATCGTCGCACCGCACGCTGGCTCATCGGCTTGGAGGTTTGTCCGTGACTATGGCGCAGTGGCGATGCCGGATTGCGATCGTTCTCCTGGTGGCCGGCCTCGCCAGGAATTCCACCGCCCTGGCCCAGCCTGTCCCGTCCTCGTTCGAAGATGCGATGGCGACCGAGGCCGCCTGGATCACGGGGCAGGCGCAGGCCAGTTGCCCGAATTCGGCGGACGGCGCCATCGGCCAGTCCGCCTTTCCGGCGAGCGGTGCCCAGATCGTCGACGCCTACCGGGGCAATTTTGCCGCGATCGGCCTCCTGGCCGCCGGCCCGGCGTACTATTCGAACGTCGAGCGTTGGGCCACCTGGTACATCAATCACATCAACTGGCCCGACAACCTCAACCAGTACGCCACGATCTACTGGTACGACGTCGACGCGAACTTCTGTACCGAAGCGCCGTCCACGGTAACCAAGGGCCTGACGAAACCCGGCTACGACGCCCAGGATTCCTGGGCCGCCACGTACTTGACCCTGATGGCCGCGTGGGCGAAAGCGGATCCCGTCAATGCGACGGCATTCATCGATCGTTGGGCATATCAACTGGATGCCATCGCCAATGCGGCCTATGCGATGCGTCAGCCGGCATCCGGCCTCACGGGCGCCAAGGTCAATTGGCTGGCCCAGTATCTCATGGACAACAGCGAGGTCGTCGAGGGCCTGAACAGCTATGTCTGGGTCGCAACGAACGTGCTACGGGATCCGAACAAGGTGAACTACTGGACGCCGCGGGCACAGGGCATCAATACGGCGATCCAAACCGGCCTGTGGCAGCAATGCGGCGCCCAGACCTATTGCGACGCGTATGGCGACACGCCGCTGCCGTGGGCCTCGTGCTATCCGGCGCAGCCGACGAACGGCAGCTACGAATATTTCTGGGACAACGGCTTGACCGGCGAAGCTCAGGTCTGGCCCGCACTTTCGAGGGTCGCGCCCGACAATGCCGTCGCAGCCTTTCAAAAACTCGACCAATATTGCCCGACCTGGAAGACCGAGGCCGGATTGCCCAGCACCCAGTCAGGCTATCCGCTCCTCACGGATTCCGGGATCGGGCTGGCCGCGGCGATCGCGGGAAATACCGGCGAGGCCACGACATGGCTGAGCCAGGCCGCCGCGCGATGGATGGTCGACCATCCGTGGCCTTGGACGGTATTCGATGCGGGCAATGCCATTCGCACCGCCAACCTGCTGAACGGCGGACCCGATCCCGTGCCGTGAAGAGGCCCGCGCGACGAACTCCCGCGAAGCCCCCACCGTCACAAGGCTCCTACCGAACGATCCCGTCCGCCGTCATGACCGCGCCGTAGAGGTCGGGCCGGCGATCGCGGAAGATGCCCCAGCCGTTGCGCTGACGGCGGATCTGGTCGAGGTCGAAGCTGGCGGTCAGCACGGTCTCTTCGTCGCGACCGGCTTCGGCCAGCTTGGCACCGGTCGGGTCGGCGATGAAGGACGAGCCGTAGAACCGCTGCGGGAAAGCCACGCCCTGCTCCGTCCCCGTCCGGTTGGAGGCAACCAGCGGCGTGAGATTGGCGCCAGCGTGGCCCTGCATGACGCGCTGCCAATGGTCGCGGCTGTCGAGGCTTGCATCCTGCGGCTCGCTGCCGATCGCCGTCGGGTAGAACAGGAAATCCGCCCCCTGCAGCGCCATGGAGCGGGCGCATTCCGGGAACCACTGGTCCCAGCAGATGCCGACGCCGACCCGGCCGAACCGGGTCGACCAGACCTTGAAGCCGGTATCGCCGGGTCGGAAATAATATTTCTCCTGATAGCCCGGGCCGTCGGGGATATGGCTCTTGCGATAGATGCCGAGCTGCCGCCCGTCCGCGTCTATCATCAGGATCGTGTTGTAATAGGCCTGGTTCGCCTTTTCGAAAAAGCTGACCGGCAGCACGACGTTCAGTTCGCGCGCCAGATCGACGAAGCGGCCGAGCCAGGGATGGCCGTCGAGCGGCTTGGCGCTCTCGAACCATTCCGGCAGCTGGTCGCGGCAGAAATACGGCGTCTCGAACAGCTCGGGCAGCAGGATGACATTGGCGCCCTCGGCCGCCGCACGGCGCACCATGGCCACGGCCTTGTCGACGTTGGCCGGATGATCGGTGCCGCAGGCGAACTGGGTCGCGGCGAGCGTGACATGGGTCATGGGGGGGCTCCTTTCAGACGGCCGGCTGCTGCTGGGTGATGCAATGGATGCCGCCGCCGCCTTCCAGGATGGCGAGTGCGGGAACCTGCACGATCTGGCGATCCGGGAAGGCCTTTGCCAGCACCCCAGCTGCCACCGCGTCCATCGGATCGTCGAACGACGGCGCGATTACGGCGCCGTTGGCCAGGTAGAAGTTGGTGTAGGTCATGGCGAGCCGCCCGCCCGCGGTCACCCGCTTGGCCGGGATCGGCAGCTCCAGCACCTCGAGTGCCCGGCCCCGGGCGTCGCGCGCGGCGGCGAGCCGGCGCAGATTGTCCTGCATCGGCGTGTAGTTGGCATCCTGCGGGTCGCGGCAGCTGGTCGCCAGCACCACGCCCGGCCGGGCGAAGCAGGCGAGATTGTCGACATGGCCGTCGGTGCCGTCGTTCTCCAGCCCCTGGCCGACCCAGATCACGACCTGGGCGCCGAGCCAGGCCTTGAGGTTGGCCTCGATCTGGGCCTTCGACAGGTCGGGGTTCCGATTCGGGTTGAGCAGGCACTGCTCGCTGGTCAGCACCGTGCCCTCGCCGTCCGAATGGATCGAACCGCCTTCGAGCACGAAGGGGGCCGCGAAACGCGGACAGCCGACCCGCTCCAGCACCTGGGCCGCGATGGCAGCGTCGTTGGCATAGTCCGGCCACTTGTCGCCCCAGGCGTTGAAGCGCCAGTCGGCGCCGGCCAGCGCGCCCTTGCCGTCGAGCAGGAAGGTCGGCCCGATGTCGCGCATCCAGCTGTCATCGAGCGCCATGGGCAGCACCTCGACCGACGGCCCGCATTGCGCCGCGGCATCGGCCAGATCGGCCGGATTGGCGACCATGGTCAGCGGTTCGAACCGGGCGATGGCCTGGGCGACGGCGGCATAGGCCGCCTTGGCCTCGACATGCCGGCCGTTCCACAGGTCGATCCGGCTGGGCCAGGCCATCCAGGTCTTCGTGTGCCGCGCGCCTTCGGCCGGCATATGGAAGCCCGCTTCAGCGGGGGTCGGGGCAGTCATGGCAAGGTCTCTCCAGGTCGCGTGGCTGCCGGCATGATATCGGCAGCCCGGCGGAAATGCTTATGGCTTGCTGCGGGCCCAGATGCGCGCGCGGGTCTTCTCGGCATCGGCCGTCAGCGGCCGGTCGAGGAATAGCCGGCCCCAGCTCGTCGCCGAAGGGAACACCGTCTCGTCGTTCTTGTCGTCGTCGTCGACGAAGTCGGCGGCCAGCAGGTTCGGGTTGGCCGCACCCGTCCAGTCGGTGACGTCGCTGACGATTTCCGGTCGCAACAGGAAATTGATGAATTGCCGGGCCGCCTCGGTATTCTGCGCCTTGGCCGGGATCGCCAGCACGTCGATCCACAGGCGCGCCCGCTCGCGCGGCACCGTGTAGGTCAGGTCGACCCCATTGTCGCGATCGGACGCGCGGGTCTTGGCGTCGGTCACCTGGATCGAGCTGCCGAAGCCGACGCAGATCGTGCCGCTGGCCAGCGCCTCGGCGAAATCATTGGCCGACAGGCGGCGCACCAGCGGCTTCACCCGCTGCAGCACCTCGCCCGCACGCGCCAGATCCTTGTCGTCCTGGCTGGTCGGGTCGAGGCCGAGGAAGGCGAGCGCCGCCGGAATTCCGTCCGCCGGATCGTCTTCCATGGCGAGGCCGCAAGCGGCGGCTTTCTTGCTCAGCACCGGATCGAACAGCAGCGCCAGGGTATCGGTCGGCGGCGCGTCGCCCAGTACGTCCTTGAGCTTCGTCAGGTTCACGCCCAGGCCCGCCGTGCCGAACAGGAACGGCACGGCCATCTGGTTGCCCGGATCGGCCGGCGCCACGCGGTCGAGGATCGCCGGATCGACGTTGGCATAGTTGCCGATCTTCGTGCGATCGACCGGTTGGAACAGCCCGTCGGCCACGCCCTTCATCAGCACCGGCACCGTCGCAGCCACGACCAGATCCCAATCGGCCTTGCCCGACTTCAGGCCGGCCAGCAGCTCCGCATCGGTCGCGTAGGTCGTGAGATTGATCTTGATGCCGGTCTCGGCCTCGAACTTCTGGATCGTGTCGTCGGCCAGGAAGTCGGACCGGTTGGCGAAGTTCAGCACGTGGGGCGCATCGTCGGCGGCAATCGTCTGCGGCAGGTCGGCCCGCGGACCCTGCGGATTTGCAAAGCCGGCGAGCCCCAGGCCCGCGACCACCAATCCGACTGCGACGACCCCCGACCTCAACGCCATTCCCCTCTCCGCCCCCCGACGGTCGAGAGGCGGATATGCCCTGTTTCATCGGAGGACGGAAGGGGTCAATCGTCCCGGCGATGCACCGGAAGCGAAGCGTTACCGAAAGATCACTTCGCCACGGCGGCGAGCTTGACCGAGCCGTCGGGCTCGCCGACCTGCCAGCCGGCGCCCAGCGCCTTGTAGAGCGCGATGGTCTGCTGGGTCAGGGTCAGCTCACTCTGGGCGGAAGCATCCTCCGCGCTGTAGAGGCTGCGCTCGCTGTCGAGCACCGACAGGAAGTTGCCGAGGCCGCTGCGATAGAGCGCGGTCGCCCGATCGACCGCGATTCGGTCGGCCGCGACGGCGGCGGTCAGCCGGTCGTGGCGCCGTCGCTCGGCGCCGTAGGCGACCAGGGCATCCTCGACCTCCTGGAAGGCGGTCAGCACGGTCTTGCGATAGGTCAGCCGATCCTCCTCGGCGACCGCCTTGGCCTGGGCCACGTTCGCCTCGAGCCGGCCGCCCTCGAACAGCGGCACCGAGATCGAGGCGGGCGCGCCCCACTGCAGCGCGCCGTCGTTCAACAGATGGTGCAGCGAACCGGCGGCCAGGTCGAACGAGGGCGAAATCGAGAAGGTCGGGAACATCTGGGCGATCGCGACGCCGATCTGGGCGTTGGACCCGGCGATCTGGCGTTCGGCCGCACGGATGTCCGGACGATTGCGCACCACGTCCGACGGCATGGTGGCCGGCAGGATCGGCGGTGCCGGCGGCAGCGGCGCCGGCACGGCGAGTTCCGCCTCGAGGGCACCCGGCTCCTGGCCCAGCAGCACGGCGATGGCGTGGGACTGCTGGGCGACCAGGGTCTGGAGCTGCGGCACCGCGGCATTGAGCGTTTCGAGTTGCGCCTGGGCCTGGGCCACGTCGAGCTCGTTGCCGAGCCCGCCCTTGTATTTTTCCCGGGTCAGGTCGAGCGCATCCTGGTCGACCCGGATGTTGCGCTGGGCGATAGCGAGGCGCGCCTGGGCGGACCGCAGGGTCGCGTAATCCTGGCCCAGCTCCGCCAGCAGGCTGACCAGCACGTCGCGCCGGCTCTCGACCGAGGCATCGACCGAAGCGTCGGCAGCCTCGACCGCGCGGCGCGTCTTGCCGAAGATGTCGATTTCCCACGACGCGTCGAACCCCGCCTCGAACGTATTGGCGAGGCCGCCGAACGGCGGGAACTTGAGCGCGGTCGAATAGCGCTGGCGCTCGGCGGAGCCGGTGGCGGACAGGGTCGGGTAATAGCCGGCGGCGGCCGAGGTACGCTGGGCACGCGCCTCGAGCAGGCGCTGCTGGGCGATCTTCAGGTCGAGATTGCCGGTGATCGCCGTCGCGACCAGCCGGTCGAGCGTCGGGTCATTGAAGCTCGTCCACCATTGCTGCAGCTGCTGCGCCGCCTCCGGACCGGTGCCTATCAAGCCCGGCGCCGACGCCTCGGTCCAGGCGGCCGGCGCGTCGGTCCCGGGCGGGACATAGTCGGGTCCGACGGTGCAGCCGGCAGCGGCGAGCGCCAGCAGGCAGGCGGAAAGCGCGGCGCGGCCGCGGGAAACATCGATACTCATCAGTCAGCTCCGGCGGGCTTGCGGCCGCCCACCTTGGATGGCGCGAAGAGGAAGGTCAGCGGCACGATGCAGAAGGCCAGCACGGCGCAGATCACGAAGACGTCCAGATAGGCCTGGACCGACGATTGCAGGATCAGGCCCTTGTAGATCGCGCCGTTGGCCGTGTTGGCGAGATTGGTGGCCGCCACGCCATGGGACTGCAGCACCGCCGTGTTGCGGGCGAGCGTGTCGAGGTACGGCTGATTGAACGGGCTCAGATGTTCCGACATGTAGGCCATGCGGGTCTGGGTATGTTCGGTCACCAGCGCCGTCGCAATCGAGATGCCGACGGAGCCGGCCACATTGCGGAACATGGTGTAGAGCGAGGCCGCATCACGGTTCAGCTCCGGAGCGATCGTGGAAAAGGCGATCGAGCTGATCGGCACGAACAGGAACGCCAGGCCAAAGGTCTGGAATGCGCGCATCAGGGCCAGGGTCGTGAAATTCACCTGGGGCGTAATGGTCGACGCATAGAACAACGCACAGCCCAGCAGCGCGAAGCCGGTCGCGATCAAGTAGCGCGTCTGGATCTTGGGCAGCAGGCGGCCGACGATCGGGATGGTGAACAGGGTCAGGATCGCGCCGGGCGACAGGATCATGCCGGACCAGGTCGCCGTATAGCCCAACTGCTGCTGGGCCAATTGCGGGATCAGCACCGCGCTGGAATAGAGCACGACCGCCATGGAGAAGATCATGGTGGCACCCAGGGCGAAATTGCGGTTGGCCAGCACGCGGATGTTCACCACCGGCTTCTTCGCGACCAGCAGCCAGCAGACGGCACCCGTGATGCCCAGGATGGCGAGCACGGTGAACAGGCGGATGAAGTTCGAGCCCAGCCAATCTTCCTGCTCGCCCCGATCCAGCACGATTTCGAGGCTGCCGAGGCCGAGGGTGATCAGCGACAGGCCGATGTAGTCGATGTTCAGCTTGTCGCTCCGCGCGGCGGCCTTGGCCCAGGGCGGGTCCTCGACCAGGGCGAACACCGCGACGCAGGCCGCGATGCCGACCGGCACGTTGATGAAAAAGATCCAGCGCCAGCTGATGTTGTCGGTGATGATGCCGCCGAGCGTCGGCCCCAGCACCGGCGCAATGATCGTCGCGATCGCGGTGACCGAGAAGGCGGCACCACGCCGCGCCGGCGGGAAGGTGTCGAGGATGATCGACTGCTGGTTCGGCTGCAGGCCGCCGCCGAAGAAGCCCTGCATGATGCGGAACAGGATCAGCTGCGGCAGGCTGGTGGCCAGGCCGCACAGAAGCGAGCAGACCGTGAACATGCTGATGCAGATCAGGAAATAGCGTTTGCGCCCCAGGATGCTGCCGAACCAGCCCGAGATCGGCAGCACGATGCCGTTCGCGACCAGGTACGAGGTCAGCGTCCAGGTCGCCTCGTCGACGCCGACGGACAGGCTGCCGGCGATATGCGGCAGTGCCACGTTGACGATGGTGGTGTCGAGCACCTCCATGAAGGCGGCCGAAGTGACGGCGATGGCGATCGCCCAGGGATTGGCGCGCGGGCGCCAGTCCGAGCGGCTGGGCGCGCCGGTGGCGACGGGCCCTTCGCTCATTTGAGGTCGACCTCGGGATCGACCGACAGACCCAGCGGCAGCGGATGGTTCGCGTCCAGCCCCTGGTCGATCACGATCTTGACCGGCACGCGCTGGACGATCTTCACGAAATTTCCGGTCGCATTCTCGGCCGGAAAGGCGGTGAAGCGCGAGCCCGAGCCCATCTGGATGCTGTCGACGTGACCATCGAGCTTCAGGTCGGGATAGGCGTCGATGTTGATACGGACATGCTGGCCCGGCCGCATCTGGGTCAGCTGCGATTCCTTGAAGTTCGCCGTCACCCAGATCTGGGTCGAGACCAGGGAGAACAGCGACTGGCCGGGCTGCAGGTAGCTGCCGAGATCGACGTTGCGCTTGGTCACCCAACCGTCGGCCGGCGCGGTCAGGTGGGTATAGGACAGGTTGAGCGCCGCCTGGTCGGCATCCGCCTTGGCGGACGCCGCCTGCGCCTCGAGCTGTTTTACCTGGGCCTGGGCCTGGGCGATGTTCTGCTGGACCAACTGGGCGATCTTGAGCTTGGCCTGGGCGTCCTCGAGCTGGGCCGAGGCCCCTTGGTCGGCCTGGCGCGCGGCATCGACCTGCTGCTGGGTCGTGGCGCGCGGATCGACCTTCTGCTGGCGGACCAGATCGGCGTGGGCCTTGGCATAGCCGGCCTTGGCCGAATTGACCGCGGCGTCGGCGGAGGCCAGGTCGGCCGGATAGCGGACCTTGGCGATCTCCAGATTGACCCGGGCATTGTCGAGCTGCGCCTGGGCCAGGGCCTGGGCCGCCACGGCCTTGTCGCGCGCCACCTGATAGTCGCGCGGATCGATTTCGAGGATCGTGTCGCCCGCCTTGACCCGCGTATTGTCGCCGACCGCCAGCTTCACGACATAGCCCGCGACCTTGGGCGAGATCGTGATCGCCGTCCCGTCGGTATAGGCATCGTCGGTCGATTCCATCCCCCGGGTGCTGAGCCAGTAGTAGCCGCCGCCCAGGATCAGGGCCAACACCACGCCGCCGAAGACCAGCTTGGGCACGACGCTCGACCGACCTTTGCCGCTCGCCTTGGTTCCGGCCACCTCGTTCGTCACCGTCATCGTCAATCCTTCTCGGGTCCCGCCGCGGGGAAGCACGGGTTCGGTTCGGTGCCGACGGCCCAACGCAATCCGGCCGTCAAAAACTGAACCGTTCAGTTCAATGCGGTTTTAGGTAGACGCTCGACCTCATTTTGTCTAGAAGAAAACTGAACGGTTTAGTTTTTCTCAGATCGGTCCGATGTCCAAGCCTGCACCGCCGCCCCCCGACCCCCAGATTGCCGACGGCCCCGCCGGCAAGGTCGGGCTGATTTTGTCGGCGGCCCGGCATCTGTTTCTGGAGCAAGGCTACGGCAACACCAGCATGGACGGAGTGGCCAAGCGCGCCGGCGTCTCCAAGGCGACGCTCTACGTGCATTTCGAAAGCAAGGAGCGTCTGTTCGCCGAGGTCATCGACGGCGCCCGCTCCCGCCTGCGCGAAGCGCTGGTCACGATTACCGGCAACGAACAGATCGACCCGGCCGAAACCTTGCGGCTGATCGGCCAGCAATTCCTGCGCTTCGTGACGACGCAGGAGGTGCTGACCCTGTTCCGCGCCGTCATCGGCGAGACCCAGCGGTTTCCCGAACTGGGACAGACGATCTTCCAGGCCGGCAGCAGCGATATGCTGACCCTGATCACCGACAGCATCGCCCAGGCCTCCGCCCGCGGGACATTGAGGGTGGAAAACCCCAAGCAGGCGGCGGCACAGTTCATCGCTCTGACCAAGAGCGATCTGCATCTGCGCTGCCTGCTCGAGCCGTCGTTCCAGGCAAACGAGGCCGACATCCAGCGCAACGTCGACGCCGCCGTGGCCGTATTCATGAGCCATTACGGACCGCGACCGCGCTGACGGCCGCGGCGATCCGCCGGCCATAACTTCATCGCCCGTTCATATCCCCGGCGGCACACTGCAGCATCATGCGGACGCGCAGCCTTCGCGCTGGGGCCGTTTCGTGATCTGCTCGTCCCGATCCAGACGGAAGACGAACCCGCATGCATCCATCGGCATCGCAAAACACCGTCACGAACCGGCGGGAGCGCCTGACGCTCGGCGCCGCGATGCTGATCATGGTGTTCTGCCTGTCGCTGGCGACGATGGACGCGATCGAGGTGTGGAACGCCCGCGACCGGGACATGCGCGCGGCCGAGAGCGAAACCGCGAACCTGTTGGAAGCCGTCGGCAGTCATGTGCAGGACACGTTCGACGTGGCTGCTGCCATGCTGGTCGGCGCTGCGCACCGCGTCGTGGCCGATGGCATCGAGGGCGACAAGCGCGAACCGCTCGACGCATTGCTGCGCGCCGAAATCGATACCGCCCGGCCCCGTATCCGATCCCTGGCCGTGATGGCTCCCGACGGGACGTTGGTCGCCGATTCGGCGCCGATCGAGACCCAGCGGCATTACGACGATCGGGAATATTTCCAATATCATCAGCAGCATCCGGGCGCCGGGCTCCATATCGGCCCGCCGATCCTCAGTCGAAGCGACCATCTCTGGATCCTTACCCTGTCGCGCCGGGTCGAGCGGCGCGACGGCACGCTGCTTGCGATCGCGATCGCGACGATCGAGATCGACTATTTCCGAACCTATTACGAGACGTTCGACATCGGCCCCAACGGCGCCATCCTATTGGCCAATGCCGACGGCACCATGCTGGTCCGCCGGCCCTTCGTCGATGCCAACGTCGGCCGCGACATGTCGAACGGCAGCCTGTTCCGGGAATATCTGCCGAAAGCGCCCTATGGGGTGGCGCTGACCGCGTCGTCGACCGACGGCGTCGTCCGGCTCAACAGCTATCGCCGCCTCAACCGGTATCCGCTCGTCGTCGCGGCCGCCCTCGCCCAGGACGACATCCTGGCCGACTGGTCGCGCGAGGCCCGCATCCACCTGGCTGGAAACGCGGCGCTGTTGCTGCTGACCTTGTCGCTCGGGATCTGGGTCGTCATGGAGTTTCGCCATCGCCTGCGGACCGAGCGGCGGGCGGCCCAAAGCGCCGCCGACTATCGCCTGCTCGCCGACAATTCCAGCGACCCGATCCTGCGCCTGACCCTCGACGGGATCTGCCGCTATGCCTCGCCGGCCTGTCGCTCGCTGTTCGGCATGGCGCCAGAGGACTTCACCGGCACCAACATCATCGGGTTGTTGTCTTCGTCCGACCAGGCCCCGGTGCGTGCGCTCCTGCGTCAATTGGCCGAGGAGCAGGAACGGGCGACGATCGTCATCCGGGCCCGAGGCATCGACCGTGCCCCGCTGCAGCTCGAAGCGAACATGCAGCGCATCCGCACCGAGGACGGCACCCTCGAGATCGTCGCCGTGCTGCGCGACATCACCGAACGCCAAGCCGTGGCGGCGGCCTTGCAGACGGCGCGCGACGAAGCCGTCAACGCCAACCTGGCCAAGTCGACCTTCCTCGCGACCGTCAGTCACGAGATCCGCACGCCCATGAACGGCATCCTGGGCTTCGCCGACGTCCTGTTGCGCTCCGATCTGGGTCCGGACCAGCGCCGTGCCGCAACCCTTATCCAGGATTCGGGAAATTCGCTGCTCGCCATTCTCAACGACGTACTCGACCTATCGAAGATCGAGGCCGGCCGGCTGGAGCTGGAACGGATGCCCGTGTGCCTGCCGGCGCTGGCCGACGGCGCCGTATCGATCCTGCGCAGCCAGGCCGAGGCCAAAAACCTGTCGCTGCGCCTCGAACTGGCGACGGACCTGCCGGACTGGATCGAGGGCGATCCGACGCGCCTGCGGCAGATCCTGCTCAATCTATTGTCCAACGCCTTGAAATTCACCGACCGGGGCGGTGTGTCACTCGCGATCACGCGCGTCGGCAATCATCTGCGTTTCGCGGTCAGCGATACCGGCATCGGCATCGGCAAGTCGCAGCAATCGCAATTGTTCAAGCAATTCTCGCAGCTGCATCGCTCGACCGGACGGCAGTTCGGCGGCACCGGCCTGGGGCTCGCGATCAGCAAGCGGCTGGTCGAAGCCATGCCTGACGGCGAAATCGGCGTCGAGAGCGACGAAGGCCGGGGTGCCATATTCTGGTTCGAGGTCGCCTTGCCTGCGACCGTCGCCCCCGCCCCGACGGCGCCATCGGACGGCATCGAACCGGCGCCGGCCGCCTGCGCCCATATTCTGGTGGCCGAGGATCTGTTCATCAACCAGGCGGTGATCGAGAGCATCCTGCTCGACGCGGGTCACACGGTCCGCTTCGCGAACAATGGGCGCGAGGCGGTCGAGGCCGCCGGACGGGAGAGTTTCGACCTCATCCTCATGGACATGGAGATGCCGGAGCTGGACGGCATCGGCGCCACCCGGGAAATCCGCCAGATGTCGAACGCGATGAACCAGGTGCCGATCATCGCCGTCACCGCCAACGCGCTCGAAAGCGAGGCGCGACGCTGCCGGGAGGCGGGCATGAACGATCACCTGACCAAGCCGATCGACCGGCTCGCCCTGCTCGCCGTCATCGACCGCTGGGTCGCCGCCAAGACGGCGTGAGCCGCTTGCCCGGCGCCGACCGCCGGCGCAAGCTCAGGTCTTCCAGATCACGAAGCGGAACGGTGCGGCATGAGCGAAGAGATTGCGTTGATGTCGGCCATCGACCTGGTGCAGGCCTATCGCGCGCGCCGCCTGTCGCCGGTCGAGGCGACCCAGGCCGCGTTCGATCGCATCCGGACGCTCGACGGCAAGGTCAATGCCTTCTGCTTTCTCGATGAGGAGGGCGCGCTGGCGGCTGCCCGGGCGTCCGAAGCACGCTGGCAGGCGGGCCGGCCCCAGGGGCTGGTCGACGGCGTGCCGACCTCGATCAAGGACCTGATCCTGGTCCGCGGCTGGCCGACCCTGCGCGGCTCGAAACTCGTCGCCTGCGACCAGGACTGGAGCGAGGACGCGCCGTCGGTCGCCCGCCTCAAGGAGCATGGCGCGATCCTGCTCGGCAAGACCACGACCCCGGAATTCGGCTGGAAAGGCGTCACCGATTCGGGCCTGACCGGGATCACGCGCAACCCGTGGGACCTGGAGCGGACCCCCGGCGGATCGAGCGGCGGGGCCGCCGTCGCGGCGGCGCTCGGCATGGGCGCCTTGCATATCGGGACCGACGGCGGCGGCTCGATCCGCATTCCGGCGGGCTTCACCGGTGTCTATGGCCTGAAGGCATCCTATGGGCGGGTGCCGGCCTATCCGGCATCGCCGTTCAATTCGGTCGCCCATGTCGGCCCGATGACGCGCACCGTCGCCGATACGGCGCTGATGCTGACCGTGCTGGCCGAACCGGATGCGCGCGACGCCAACGGCCTGCCGCCGGCCGGCCGCGACTGGCGCGTGGGGCTGGACGGCGGCGTTGCCCGCTGGCGCATCGCCTATGCCGAAACCATCAATGGCGAGCCGATCGATCCCGAGGTCGCGGCCCGGGTCGCCGAAGCGGTCCAGCGGTTGGCGGCGCTCGGCGCCACGATCGAGCCGATCACGCTGGCCATGCCCGGCGTCGGCGAGGCCTTCGCCAAGCATTGGCTGTCCGGTGCCGCCGCCCTGCTTGCCCAATTCACGCCCGAACAGCGCAGCCAGATCGATCCGGGCCTGCAGAAATACGCCGAGATCGGATCGCGCTATTCCGCGATCGATTTTCTGGCCGGGTCCAAGGCGCGCGAAGGCTATACGGTCCAGGTGAACCAGCTGTTCGAACAATACGACCTGCTGGTCACACCGACCCTGCCGATCACGGCGTTCGCCGCCGGCATGAACGCGCCCGACAGCGGTCCCTACGCGGGCTGGACCGGGTGGACGCCGTTCTCCTATCCATTCAACCTGACGCGCCATCCGGCGGCTTCCCTGCCGGTCGGTTTCGCCCGCGGCATGCCGGTCGGATTGCAGCTGGTCGGACCCGCTTATCGCGAGGATAAGGTGCTCCAAGCGTCGCGCGCGCTCGAAGCGGTCTTGCCGATCGCCTTGCCGCGCCTTAGGTAGAGACGGACGGGGCGTTTTCGATTTAGATGGAAACGCCCGAGATTGCGCGAATGAGAGGATGCCCCACGTGAGCGACCGCCTGCCCCATTTCCGTTCCGACGAGGAAGACGAGCCCGAGAACCCGGACACGGATGCGCCCAAGACCGACGCGGCAGCCCCGGTAAACGAGCTGGAATCGCGCCTGCTGAAGGGCCGCAAGGTCATGGTGTTCGGCCAGATCAACGACAAGCTGGCGCGCGACGTCGTCGGCCGGATCCTGACGCTCGCCGAAGAATCGACCAAGCCGATCGACATCTTCGTCAATTCGCCCGGCGGCCATGTCGAGTCCGGCGACTCGATCCATGACATCATCCGCTTCGTGCGCGACCATGTCCCGGTCCGCATCATCGGCACCGGCTGGGTCGCGTCCGCCGGCGCGCTCATCTACGTGGGCGGCCACAAGGACAAGCGCTTCTGCCTGCCGAACACGCGCTTCCTGTTGCATCAGCCGATGGGCGGCGTGCGCGGACCGGCGACCGACATCGACATCGAGGCGCGCGAGATCATCAAGATGCGCGAGCGCTTGAACCAGATCATTTCCGACGAGACCGGCCAGCCGATCGAGCGCGTGCGCAAGGACAGCGACCGGAACTACTGGATGGGCGCCCAGGAAGCCATCGCCTACGGCATGGTCAGCCGCATCATCAAGAGCGCCGCCGAACTGGAATAATCCGGCCCACCCAAACCAAGCCGAAGGGGCGCCTCTCGCGGGGCGCCTCTTTTGTTTTGGCCCACGCTCAGCCGCCAGCCTCGGCCAGAATCCAGTCGCGGAAGGCGCGGATCTTGCGCTCGCGCAGGCGGTCCTCGCGGCAGACGAACCAGAAGGCATAGGGGCTCGGCAGCTCGGTCTCGAACAGCCGGACGAGTGCCCCGGACGCGAGATCATCGTCGACCAGCGGGGTCAGCCCCAGGGCCACGCCCTGCCCCGCCACTGCCGCCGCCAACGCCATGTGCAGGCTGTCGAACAGCGGTCCCCGGCCGGGAGGCTTGCCTGTGATGCCGGCTGCAGCGAACCAGTTCGGCCAGCTCGGCAGGTCGCGCGCGCGCAGCGACGTCTCGTCGGTCAGCAGGGGCAGGCCGGCGAGGCCAGACGGGTCCCCCAGCCGGTCGAGGTGCGCCGCGCGGAACGCCGGGCTGCACACCGGGAAGGCCCGTGCGGCCGCGATCCGTTCGAAATGCAACGGCGCGTAGCCGCCCGGCCCGTAGCGCAGTCCGATATCCACCCCGTCCCGATCGAAATCGACCAGCGCATCGGCGCCGACCAGACGGATCGGATGGCTGGGCCGCAATGCCGCGAAACCGGCAAGCCGGGGCGCCAGCCAGCGGGTCGCGAACGACGGCATCGCGCTGATCTGGATCGAGTCCGCGACCGGGTCGACCACGTCGACCAGCAGCCGATCGAGATCGAGGAAGATCGCGGCGAGACCCGGCGCCAAGCGTGCACCCATCTCCGACAGATGGACGCTGCGATGGCCGCGCTCGAACAGCGGCCGGCCGATGCGCGCCTCCAGCCGCTTGACCTGCACGCTGATCGCGGATGCGGTCACGCCCAATTCCTCCGCCGCCGCGACGAAACTCAGATGCCGCGCCGCCGCCTCGAAGCTGCGCAGCGCATTGAGCGGCGCCGCGCGCAGTCCCGATCGTCCGACCATTCGCCCTCCCCGGCACGGGCAACAATTTGTTATCTGAACCCGAAATCATGTCGTTTGAGAAGCGGCGCGCGAAAGCGCCTGATCAGACCATCGCAAGCTTTCGAGGCTATCCCATGTGTTCGCCCGCTTCGGCACAAGCGCTCGCCGACCTGACCACCCTCGGCCGCGTCCGCCTTTCCGAGCATTTCTTCATGCGCGAGATGCTCTATAGCGAGGTCGGCAACCTGCATGGCGTGCCGAACATCCCGGAGGATGCCGAGGCCGCGGTCCATGCCGGCACGAAGCTGTGCACCTTGCTGCTGGAGCCGCTGAAGGCCGCCTTCGGCCATGTCAGCATCCGCAGCGCCTATCGCTCGCCGAGGCTCAATGGCTTTTGCCACGAGTTGCACAACCAGGGTGTCGCGGACTCCTGGTGCGTCTGCAACGAAGAGACCTACGCCCATCACATCTGGGACCGCCGGGATGCGGCCGGCCACCTGGGCGCCGCTGCCACAGTCTTCATCCCGAGCTACCTGGATTATTACGAGCGCACCCGGGATTGGCAGGCGCTCGGCTGGTGGATCCGCGATCACCTCGAGCATTTCGAGCAGGTGCAGTTCTTCCCGTCGTTGGCCGCCTTCAACATCCGCTGGTACGAGGGCCCGAATGCCCGCTCCGTCGGCTATCTCGATGCCGACCAGCGCCTGCGCCTGACCGCTGCGGGCGAACCGAATTTCGACGGCGACCATCGGGCCCACTACGCCCACGTCCTTCACAATCGCTGAGTATCGGGAGGTTTCCATGTTCAAGGTCGCCCAGATCGACCATGTCGGCATCCGCGTGACCGACCGCGACCGCGCCCAGGCCTTCTACGAACGGCTGGGCTTCGTGTTCGACCCCGACGAGGATTCGCCGGGCGGTCGCTCGATCGGCCTGGTGAACGAGGCGGGCGCGCGGATCAACCTGATCTACAATGGCCGCCTGCGCGACGACGGCGGCAACATCCTGATGGATATCGCCGACAAATGGCCCGGCTATACCCATGCCGCCTTCCTGGTCGACAGCATCGACGACCTGGTCGTCTGGCTGAAGGAACAGGACATCGACATCACCGAGGGCCCGTCCGTGTTTGGCCATGGCCGCCGCAAGGTCTGCTTCATCCGCGATCCCGACCGCAACGTCATCGAGTTCGACGAGATCCTGTGACGAGGAACCCGGGATGGCTGGCTCTTTCAAGCGACTTGCCCTTGCCGTGGCCCTGCTGGGCATCCTCTTCGTCGGGCAAGCGAGCGCGGCGCACCTGCGCTATGGCTGGCAGGACGTCGATGGCGTCAGCCTGTTCTACCGCGAAGGCGGTCCGGTCGACGCGCCAACCCTCGTCCTGCTGCACGGCAATCCCGCCTCGTCCATCATGTACGAGGCGATCATGACCGATCTCGTCGAGACTCGCGGGCTGCACGTCATCGCCATGGACTACCCGTCGTTCGACTATGGCACGAACATCGTTCGCTACCCCGCCTGGCAGCAGCGGCTGAAATCGCTCGCCGTGCCGGTCCTGGTGATCTGGGGCAGCCGCGACGATTTCTTCACCACTCCCGGCGCCTTCGCCTACCTGCGAGATGCGCCCCAGGCGGAGATCCATATTCTGGACACGGTTCATTTCGCCACGCTGGAAGCGCCGGATCCGATCGCGGCCCTTGTCGGCGATTTCGCGCGACGGCACGATTTGCGATAGGTTCAGACGATCGGCAGGTGCGCCCTAAGCCCGGCGGGAAACAGCTGCAGCACCATGACGCGGACCCGGTGCCACAAGGCCGAGAGCAGCAGTAACGCGGCACCGATGACCAGCGCCGTCAGCGCGAAGCTGGCGCTGAGCGTGCCGGCCGCCTTGAACAGTGCCGCCATGGCATAGACGACGTAGAACAGGGCCGAGACGAGCAGCGCTCGGCGGTCGACCGCCAGGGCCACGATGGCCAGGACCAGGTAGATCGCGATCGCCACGGCGGCGCGCGTCGTGTCGGTTTCGCCCCGGCCCAGCAGCCCCAGCATGGTGAAGATCGGGTGCACGATCATCGGCGCGGCCGAGAGATGCAGCCAGAACGCGACGTCGGACCGGCGCGTGGTGCGCGTGCGGTCGCCGGCGTCCCACCACATAGCGAGCGCGAATACGGCGAGCCCGCCGACCAGCAGCAACGGTGCCCAATGGTCCCGGAGCGCGGGCACGAGGCCCGCCACCAGCATCAGGAGCATGCCGAGCGCCGCCGCGGTGCCGGCCGCGACCGTGATCGGGACCATGAAGCGTCGCCAATGGGCATAGGCGCCCGCGGCTGCCAACGCCGCACCGGCGGCGATCGGCAGCGACGCCTCCGGTCCGGCCGGCATGCCGCCTTCGAGCGCCGCGAACAATCCGGACGCCAGCGAGAACATGCCGAAGACAAAGCCCAGCAGCAGCACGATGCTGGGCAGCGCCATCCGCCGTTGCCGGGTGAAATATTCGGCGAGGCCCCAGCTGACCACGGCGACCAGACCGCCGCCGATCGCCGGGCCGCCGAAGCTCTTGCCGAGCCAGCTGACCGCCGCCAGCAACAGCACGGCGGCGATCGACACGAAGATGTCGTTGAAGCCGGTCAGCAGCCGGAACTGCTCCTCGTCGACCGCGGCGGTGCCCTGCGCCCGCGCGACGAACGCCCGGAACGCGGCGGCATCCGCCCGCTTCAGCACGCCGGCATCGACGGCCGCATCGAGCTCGCTATCGCTATACATGCCGGCTCTTCCTAAAATTCTCAGGCGAGAGCCATAGCAGACTGCGGCAGCTTCGTCCTATCCCGCGGCCTCGTCCCAATCCTCGAGCGGGATGCGCGCGATGTGGAACTGGTCGCGCGTCGTGGTATAGCCGCCACCGCCATGCATGCGGCCAACCAGATCGAGCTTGGGCGTGTCGATATAGAATTTGAGCGCGTCCAGCACCGCATCGTCGCGCACGTGCATCGCCACCACATGGCCCAGCACCAGCGTGTTCGAGGGGCCGAGCGGGATGGCCTGGAACAGCTTGCATTCGAACGCAACCGGGCTTTCGGCGATGCGCGGCGGCGTGACCTTGACCGACGGCAGGCGGGTGAGCCCGGCCGCGGCCAATTCATCGACGCCGGGCGGAAACTCGGTCGCGGTCTTGTTCATCGCCTCGGCATTGTCCCGCGACACCAGGTTGACAACGAACTCGCTGGTTTCCCGGATATTCGCCAGCGTGTCCTTGGCCACGCCCGGCGCCCGGCTGCCGATGCTGATGCCGACGGTCGGCGGATCGCCGGCCAGCACGTTGAAGAACGAGAAGGGTGCTGCATTGACGGCGCCGGTGGCACTCTGGCTGACCACCCAGGCGATCGGCCGGGGCGTCACCGTCGAGGCGAGCAGCTTGTAGCGGGCGTGGGCCGGCAGGCCGGCAAAATCGAACAGCATGGCTCCTCTTCCCTAATAGCCCACGGCGGCGCCGGCCGGCCGGCGGTCGTCGTTGGCACCATAGCGCAGGCCCGGCCGCATCTTGCCGCCGACCGAGGAATCGTTGCCCGACGAAGTCGGGCCCGTGCCCGCCGGCTTGTCCGGCCCGATCGCGATCAGCTCGGCCGCGCCCCAGGGCGTCTGCAGCACCAGCTTGTAGCCCATGCCGGTCAGCAGTTTCGCGCTGTCCGGCGAGACCGACCAGGGCTCGAGGTCGATCTCGTCCGGCAGCCATTGATGATGGATGCGCGGCGCGTCCACCGCCTCCTGCGGCTCCATGCCGTAATCGATGATGTTGAGCGCGGTCTCCAGCGTGATGGTGATGATGCGCGAGCCGCCGGGCGAGCCCAGTACCAGGAAGATCTTGCCATCCTTGGTCACCAGCGTCGGCGACATCGAAGACAAGGGCCGCTTGCCCGGCGCGATCGCATTCGCAGCACCCTGGACCAGGCCGAACAGGTTCGGCACGCCGACCTTGGTGGTGAAATCGTCCATTTCGTCGTTCAGGAAGAAGCCGGTGTGGTCGGCGATGACGACGGCGCCGAACAGGCCGTTGATCGTATAGGTGACCGAAGCGGCATTGCCGGCCTGGTCGACCACCGAATAATGCGTCGTCTCCATCTTCTCGTGCGGCGCCACGCCAGGCGTCAGGTCTTGGGACACGGCCGCCTTACCGGGCGGAATGGTCGCGCGGACCTGGGCCGCATAATCCTTGGACAGCAGCCGGTCGAGCGGGTTGGTGATAAACGCCGGATCGCCCAGGTAGCTGTTGCGGTCGAGATAGGCATGGCGCATTGCCTCGGTCATGACATGGACCGCGTCCGCCGAATGAAAGCCCAGGGCCTTCATGTCATAGCCCTCGAGGATGTTCAGCGTCTCGCACATGGTGACGCCGCCCGACGAGGGCGGTGGCGCCGACAGGAAATGATAGCCGCGATAGTCGCAACCGAGCGGCGCCGACTCCGTCACGGTGTATCCGGCGAAATCGGCGGCGGTCAGGATGCCGCCATGGGTCCTTGACGCTGCCTCGACCGCCTGAGGGATCCTACCTTTGTAGAACGCGTCGGCACCCCCCTTCGCGATCGCATCCAGGGTCGCGGCCAGATCCTTCTGCACCAGCCGGTCGCCCGGCTGAAGCGCCGTGCGGTCCTTGCGCAGGAAGATGGCGGCCAGGATCGGATCGGCCCGGAAGCGGTCGGTGCGCTGATCGAAGATGTCGGTATCGGCCCGGGTCAGCACGAAGCCGTCGCGCGCCAGCCGGATCGCCGGGGCCATCACCCGGGCCCGCGGCAGGCTGCCGTATTCCTTGAGCGCGGTCTCCAGGCCCAGCACCGTGCCCGGCACGCCGGCCGCCAGGTAACCGAACAGGCTGGCGCCCTTCACCACGTTGCCCTGGGCGTCCAGGTACATGTTTGCCCCGGCCGCGGCCGGTGCGGTCTCGCGGAAATTGATGAAGGTGTCGCGCCCGTCGGCCAGGTGCAGCACCATGAAGCCGCCGCCGCCAATGTTGCCGCAGCACGGATTGACCACCGCCTCGGCATAGCCCACCGCGACCGCCGCATCGACCGCATTGCCACCGGCCTTCAGGATCTCGACCCCGGCCTCGGACGCCAGCCGCTGGGACGACACGACCATACCGTGCTCTGCCTCGACCGCCGGGCGCGAAGCGGCCTCGGCGCCGGTTACGGGCAGCAGCAGCACCAGGCCGCCGACGATCCCTCTACCCATCATGTTGCATTTCCTCCCGACCATTCTTGCCGGGCAGTAAAGCGCAAATCGAGGACCGGCGTCAGCCCCGTCCGATCGGCTCCGGCTCAGTCGAGGACGATGAGCGGGCCGCAATCATTGTCGGCGACGAAGATCGAGAGCAGTTCCGCCGGCTCGGTCGGGCTGGCGTTCTCGGCGAACAGATGGATCGTCCCCGGCGGCTCGAACCAGCTTTGTCCGGCTGTAAAGGTTTCGATCGGGCCGCCGGCCAGTTGCGAGCGCACGGTGCCCTTCAGTACGAAAGCCGTGACCGAGCCTGGATGGCGGTGCCGCGGCGTGTAGGCGTCGGGCGGAAAGCTCACGACCGCGGTGGTGAGCGATTTTCCCGGCACGTTCGGCAGCTTTTCGCACGAGACGGGCCGGACGGTCGTGACCGGGCGCTGGGCCTGGATTTCCGACCCGGCGTCACTGGCCTGGGTGATCATCGCGGCATGATGCATGCCGCCGGGCGCCATCAGCGGAGACCAGAGGACCAGCGCGAGGGAGGCTGTGGCAGCGAGACCGAGTGCCGTCGTCTGTGCACTGATCCTCATGATGCCTTCTCCGACCGGGCCGGCAGCCGGAAATCCGCGCGCCAGCCGAGTTCGCGGGTCGCCTTTTCCACCGTCACCTGCCGGTTCGGCTCTGCGACGTTGAAGGCGCCCGGGCTGCCGCGGTCGATGGCCAGAAAGGCCGCGAAGGCGGCGGCATCGACATGCAGCGGAGCGGCGCCGGTCGGCGCATCGGCGCCGGTGCCCGGCCCGTAGAGCTGGCCGTAGCGCAGCACGATGCCGTCGAGCGGCCGGGATGCCAGGACCTGCCGCTCGAGCGCGATGACGCCGTTCATGCTGATGGCGCGCGTGCCCTCGGCGCCGGCATCCAGGGGATCATCCTCGCCATGCGGCTCCGGTCCGGGCGCATAGGCCCAGGCGATGCTCTGCGCCACCAGCCGACGGGCGCCGGCCGCGATGGCGGCCCGGATCAGGTTTCGGGTTCCTTCATCGCGGATGCGGGCGTTGCCGACGACCGCGGCGGCCATGCGGCTGGGATCGAGGCCGGGTGGCAGGTCGGTCAACTGATGGATGACGACGTCCGGCCGAGCGGCGAGTGCGGCCCGGGCCAGCGCGTCGGCATCGAACACGTCGACCACCGCCGGATCGGCGCCCAGCCGGCGCAGTTCCTCGGCACGCGTTTGCGACCGGGTCGTTCCGGTTACGAAATGGCCGGCGTCGACCAGTAGCGGTATTAGCCGCTTGCCGACGGCGCCCGACGCGCCGGCCAGAAGAATACGATAGCTCATCTGCTTTACTCCTTCGCCCCGAAGATGGCCGCGGGATCGGAAGGCAGACAGAGCCAAGAATGGCCGGAAGCGCTAGGCCATCGGCGATCAAGGCGCGGCGAATGGCGCCAGGAATGCCAGCACGCCGCGCCAGTTTTCCTCGGCGCCGGCCGGATCCTTGTCGGTGCGCAGGGTCGACGCGCCATGCACGCCGCCCGAATGCGGCACGATCTGCACCTTGCCGGCGGCCGGCACCGCATCGAGCAGCGATTTCGCCGCCGCGATTTCATCCGGCGACTTCGCGGAATCGACCAGCACCGGGATCTGGACCTGTTGCGCCGCCTGGTGCACCACCTGGGGCCCGTCCAGATATTCGCCGGGCGAGAAGGCGAGGATCGCCGCCAGCGCGCCCGGATGCCGTGCGGCCAGCAGGAACACGAGGGCCGCCGAGTAGCTGGAGCCGATCGCCACGACCGGCGCGCCGGCCGCCGCCTGATGACCCCAGATCAGCGCCGCTTCGAGATCGGGCAGCGCCGCGCGGAAATTGGCCTGCTTGCCCAAGGTCGTGACCGTCCGGTTCGGCGCGCCGAACATGCCGCCGCCGGCCCGCTGGTCGATCGCCAGCACGGTAAAGCCCGCCGCGACCAGGCGGGGGGCGATCGGCGCAAATTCGGCGTGGTTCGCCTCGGCCTGGTGAAAGGCGATGATCACCGGCGGCTTGGCGCCGTTCGGCCGGTCCGGCGCGCGCCACACCTCGGCGAACACGGCGACCCCATCGGCGGCCTGAAGCTTGATCGCCTCGGCCCGGGCGGATGTGGCCGCGAGCAGCAAGGCGAAGCACAGAAGGGGCAGGCGCATGACATGGACCTTTCGATCGGACGGCCTGATCTTATCCCCCTTGGCGCCGTCGACCAAGGCACGGCATCGTGACGACGGCGGCTGGGTCGAGGTGTCCGAACGTCGCTATAAGGCCTATGCAGGCCAGTCGGCCTGAAGCCCGCCCTCGGAGAACCAGCATGAGCGTGAAACTCTACGGCATACCCGGCAGCCCTTACGTCCAGGCAACGATGCTCGCCCTCACCGAGAAAGGCGTCGACTATGAGTTGGTGAAGGTCATGCCGCCCGAGCACAAGGGCGCCGAGCATCTGGCGCGCCACCCCTTCGGCAAGGTGCCCGCCTTCGACCACGACGGCTTCGCGCTCTATGAGACCCAGGCGATCCTGCGGTACGTCGACCAGGCATTTCCCGGCCCGCTGCTGGAACCGGCCACGCCGCAGGAAGCGGCGCGGATGAACCAGGTCATCGGTCTCGTCGATTGCTACATCATCCGGGCCTGGAGCGCCGACATCAGCTTCGAGCGCATCATGGCGCCGCGCTTCTTCGGGCGGCCGTGCAACGAGGCCAAGGTGGAGGCCGCCCTGCCCCACGCGAGAATCTGCGCCGAGGCGGTCGAGGCGCTGGTGACGGGGCCCTACCTGACCGGGCCGACCCTGACCTTGGCCGACCTGCATCTGGCGCCGCATTACAACTACTTCCGCCAGACGCCGGAGGGCGAGGCGACGCTGGCCGACAAGCCGCGCCTCGCCCAATGGTTCGCGCACCTGAGCCAGCGCGAGAGCGTCAAGGCGCTGTTGCCGGATTAGGCGCGGCGCGGCCGGCCCAGCGTGTTGACCAGGATGACGCCGAGGATGACGGTGACACCGCCGCACAACGCCAGCGGCGACGGCCATTCGCCCAGCCACAACACAGCCAGTCCGGTCGCGAGCGGCGCCACCAGATAGAGGAAGCTCGACGCCCGTCCGGCCGGAAAATGGGCCAGCACCACGGACCAGGCCGCATAGGCGAGCGCCGCCGGGAACAGCCCCAGGTAAATGGCCGAAGCGAGCGGGATGCCGGCCGCCGCCGGGATTGCCCTCACGGCCGCGGGCAGGTACGGCAGCAGGAACAAGGCGCCGACGAACACGACATAGCCGGTGGTGGCCAAGGCGCCGTAGCGCTGGATCAGCGGCTTCTGCAGCACGAACTGGATCGATTGGCAGCCGGCGGCGAGCAGGATGAGCCAGGCGCCCGATCCGACCCCCGTCGCCCCGCCCTCGCCCGCCGCGATGAGCGCCACGCCGCCAAGGCTGACGACGCTGCCGACCCAGCCCATGATCCGCAGGCGCTCGTCCAGGAACAGCCGGCCGAGCAATGCGGTGAAGATCGGCGAGCAATTGATCAGGAAGCCCGCGGCCCCGGCGCTGACCGTCACCTCGCCGCTGTTGAGCGCCAGATTGTAGAGCGCGATGCCTAGGCCGCCGGCGACCACGATCCGGCCGAGATCGGCACCGCGCGGCCGGGGCAACCGGCCGGCGAGCGCCGGGACCAGGAAGGCCAGTGCTGCCACGCCGTAGCGCAGGGCCGCGAGCGGTCCCGGCTCGAACCCGCGCAACCCCGCCCGGATCGCCGGGTAGGACGAGGCCCACAGCAGGATGGTGGTGACGAGCGCCCAGCCGGCGAGCCGGCGGGCGTGCGGGCGGACCGGAACGGCGAGGTCGGTCATCGAAGGGCGAGCCTGATCATGCCCGGACCCTAGCCGCGCGGCGGCGGCGCCGACAAAGCATGGTTTGTCACCGATACTGTGATGTGGCATCACGGGTCATGGCCCCACGCATCCCGTCGATCGAGACCTTGCGCGCGTTCGACGCCGCCGTCCGGCTGGGCAGCTTCAGCCGCGCCGCCGAGGCGGTCCACCTGACCCATGGCGCGGTCAGCCGCCGCATCGCGGCGCTGGAGGTGGATCTGGACGTGCGCCTGTTCGATCGCCTGCCGCGCGGGGTCAGGACGACGGAGGCGGGGCTGCAACTGCACAAGCTGGTCGCGCATACGCTGGAGCAATTGCGCGCCGGCCTGGCCGATCTCAAATCCGGCGGACGACCGGTGCGGATCAGCGTGCTGCCCTCTTTCGCCAGCCGCTGGCTGTTGCCACGGCTGGGCCTGTTCCGCGCCGCCGAGCCCGGCATCGAGGTCGAGATGACCGCCCAGCATGAATTCGCCGAGGTCGGACGCGGCGGAGTCGATCTTGCCGTCCGCTATGGCACGGCACCCTGGCGCGGCGTCCGGTCCGAACTGCTGTTCAAGGAACGTCTGTTCCCGATCGGGCGGCCGGGGCAGATGCTGGCGAGCGCCGACGACCTCGTCGACGTGACACTGCTGCATGATAGCCGCCACGAAGACTGGATCGCCTGGCTCGCCGCCGCAGGCTGGCCGATGCCCGCGCGCCATCAGGTGTTCAACGATTATAACCTGGTGCTCGAAGCCGCTGCGAGCGGCTTGGGCCTGGCGCTGGGCCGCAGCCGCGTCATCGAGCCCGACCTGGCGTCCGGCCGCCTCGCGCGGCTGCATCCGCTGTCGGTGGCGAACGTCCGGGCCTACCATCTGGTCACGCCGGAGCCGCCGCTCGGCGACGAGGTCGCCCGATTGGCGGCGTGGCTGCGGGAGACGGCCGCACGGGAAGCCCGACTTTGACCTGCCCCCGAGACGGCGGGGAGCGGACGGTCCACGCCGCCAAATCCACGAGGGTCCGATGAAAAACACCGATATCGGCCGGCTCCATCACGTCGGTCTCGTCGTCGCCGATCTGGCGACCGCGCGGACCGTCTATAGCACCCTGGGGTTCATCCTGCCGCCGCCGGCCTATCCCACGCTGGCAAAGGACGGCAACCCGCCCCGTCCGTTCGGTGCCGCGCATACCCATGCCTATTTCGCGAAAAACTTCATCGAACTCGTGGCGCGGGTAACGGAGGATAACCCGATCCCCGACGATGCGAAGCTGATCCCGCTGCAGATCCCGCCGGAGCATCTGGCGCGGGTCACCGCGGCGATCACCCAGACGATCGACGCCCTGACCGCCCGCCTTGCGCGGTTCCAGGGGCTGCATCGTCTGGTCTTCCAGACGTCCGGGATCGATGCGACCGATGGGCGGCTGAGTTCGGCGGGCGTGACCCATGGCGGCGTCAACAGCGCTGCCCGTCAGGTGGACACGCCCGAAGGTCCGCGGACGAGAACGGTCCGCGTGATCGAAATCGGAAATGTCCCGGAAGGGATGCTCGCGGTGGCAGAGGCCGACCCGGCGCAGCAGGGTGCAGACCACCCTAACGGCGCCGTCGAGCTGATGGACTGCGTGCTCTCGGTCCCGGCCGCGGCCCTCGGCGATTTCGAAGCGCGCTATGCGGCCTACGTCGGGCGCCCTGCGCGCGACGACGGGCCGGCGCGTGTCTTCGATCTGGATCGTGGCCGGCTCACGCTGGTGCCGGACGATCATCTGGCGATCCTGCTGCCGGGCGAACGGTCGCCCGCGCTGCCGGCCTTCGTGGCCTATGCGGTCGCTGTGAGGGATATCGACGCCACCCGGGACCTGCTTCGCCGGAACGGCGTGCCGACGAAGGTCTCCGCAGCCGGCGATCCGTTCGTGCCGGCCGCTGCCGCCCTGGGCGCCGCCGTGATCTTTCGGCGAATGGAATAACCGCCGGGCGGTTCAGTCCGCCTCGGCCGGCACCGCGAAATGCAGGTCCATGCGCGAGGGGCGGCGATAGAGCAGCAGGCTGGCGACCAGGCCGCAGGCGGCGGCCGCGAGACCGGCACGCACGTCGATCTGTTCGGCGACATGACCCCAGATCCAACTGCCGAGCGCCAGGCCGCCGAACAGCGCCACGTAATAGACCGAGATCGCCCGGCCCTTGTAGGTTTCGTGGGCGGCCATCTGGACCACCACGTTGAAGGTCGACATCGCGATCATCCAGCCGAGGCCGCCGAGCGCCAGCAGCGGCACCAGCACCCAGAGCGAGGCGGCGAAGGCCAGCACCGCGGTAGCGACCGCGAAGCAGGCGGTGGAGATGGCGAACAGCCGGCGCAGGCCCAGACTATGCCGCATCCAGCCGATGATGCTGGCGCCGACCAGCGCGCCACCGCCGAGCGCGCCCAGCATGACGCCGTAGGTCGACGGCCCGCCGCCGACCAGGTTCTTGGCGACGAGCGGCAGCAGCGACCAGAGCGCGCTCGCGAACAAGGTGAAGACGAAGCAGCGCAGCATCGCGGCGCGGATCGCAGGCGCGCTCAACACGTAGGAAAAGCCGCCACGGATCTCCGACGCGATACTGGCCGTGCGCTTTTCCTTGACGATCTTGGCCCGCCGGCGCCAGCGCACCAGCACCAGGATGATGTAGATGTTGAGCACGGCATTGACGGCGAAGGCGGCCGGCACGCCCCAGAACGTGATGATGATGCCGCCCAGCGCCGGCCCGGTCGCCCGCGCGATGTTCCACCCGATGCTGGACAGCACCAGCGCGCTGGGGATCTGCTCGCGCGGCAGGATCTCGCCGATGGTCGTCTGGTAGGCCGGGTAGCGCAGTGCCGAGCCGCTGTCGAGCGCAAAGGTCAGCCCCAGCAGCAGCCACGGCGTCATCAAGCCCAGGTACTGCAGTCCTGACAGCGCCAGCGCCACGGCCAGCACGATGATCTGCGCGGCCAGGAACACCAGCCGCTGGTCGACCCGGTCGGCCAGGACCCCGCCCAGAAGCGTGAAGAACAGCGGCGGCAGCGAGGTTGCGGCCTGGACCCAGGCGACGAAATCGACGGTCGGCGCGATCGACGTCATGGCCCAGGCGGCCGCGACCGACTGGATCCAGACGCCGAAGTTCGAGAACAGCGTTGCGATCCAGATGCCGCGATAGGTCGGGTTCGACAGCGGCCCCAGGAGCGAGGGTCGTGGGAGTGTCCCGGAACTGGATGCCTGCACGATCGCTGACCGTCGCGTTCTTGTTCGATGAAGTGCCCGAGTCTACTCCAGCCGTGATCCGGACGATCCACGCGTCCTTGTGGAGGCTGGTTTGTCAAATCGTGAGGTTACGAAGCAATCGACGTTCTTGCACCCGGCGTCACGCTCGGGCGAGTCTTCCGGACCCGAGGAGGACCGCCCGCCATGACCGAAACCGACGCCGCCGAGACCGATGCGCCGCCGCCCAGTCTCACGGCCCTGTTCCTGGCCTTTCTCACCATCGGCCTCACCAGCTTTGGCGGCGGTCTGTCGGGCTGGATCCATCGCGATTTCGTCGGCCGCCGGCGCTGGATCAGCGAGGCGGATTTCACCAGTGGCCTGGCCCTGGCCCAGGCGATGCCCGGCGTCAACGTGGTCAATCTGTCGATCTGGGTGGGATTCGCGCTGCGCGGCAGCCGGGGCGCCCTGCTGGCCGTGACCGGCGTGCTGGCGGCGCCGCTCGTGGCCATTATCCTGATCGGCGTCGTCTACGGCCGTTACGGCGGGCTCTCGGGGGTTCATGCGGTGCTGGCCGGCGTGACCGCGGCAGCGATCGGACTGACCCTGACGCTCGGCTGGCGGACGGCACGCCGGGCGGCCCGGGACCGCACCTCGCTATCGCTGCTGCTCGCGACCTTCGCCACGGTCGGGCTGCTGCACTGGCCGATGCTGCCGGTCGTGGCCGTGCTGGTGCCGCTCAGCCTGCTGCTTGCCTTTCGCCGGGGCCTTCGCTGATGCGCGACAGCCCGCTGCTGGCGCTGCTCGTCACCTTCGCGCCGCTGTCGCTCGCCTCGATCGGCGGCGGGCTCAGCATCCTGTCGGACATCCAGCACCAGAGCGTGGATGTGCATCACTGGCTGACCCAGGCGCAGTTCCTCGACGATTTCGGCATCTCGCGCGCCGCACCGGGGCCGAGCTCGCTGATCGTCACGCTGATCGGCTATCAGGTCGCCGGCTGGGCCGGCGCCATCGTCGCCTCGATCGCGATCTTCCTGCCCTCGTCGGTACTGGTCTACGGGCTGGCGCGGATCTGGCGCCGCTATCGGGGCGCGCCCTGGCAGGCGAAGATCGAGCGCGGCCTGGCGCCGATCGCCGCCGGCCTGATCCTGGCCGGCGCGCTGAACGTGTTGCGCACCGCCGAGGGCGGCTGGCTCGCCTGGGCCGTCGCCGCCGGCTCGACCCTGCTGCTGCTGCGGCACCGGGCGCTCAGCCCCTTCGTCCTGCTGGGCGCCGGGGCCGCGATCTTCGCCGTCGCCAACTTGGTCTAGCCGGCGCCGTCAGCGCTCGGCGAACGCCTTCAGCGCCGCCAGATCGCGCTCGACCCAGGCCGCATCGGCGGCGAATTTCTCGTCCGACATGCCCGGTTGCCGGAACAGGGTGAACAGCACCTCTGCCCCGGCCTGGTTCGCGACGATCCGCATCGGCACCCGGATTTCCGGGCCGGTGCCGACATCGACGACATGGTCCATCACGCTCAGCGGATTATGGTCGGTGAACCGGATCCGGATCGGCCCTTCGGGCCCGTCGGCGCGCCATCCGTCGCCGTCGCGGCGCAACCCGGATTGGCTGAGGCCGGAGGCCCATTTCGGGAAATCCTCGGGACGCCAGATCCGTTCATAGATCTCGTGCCACGGGCGATCGATCGAGATGCTGAGGGTTCGGGAGTCGAGCATGTGCACCTCCGTCTAAAGGCCGGCGAGCAACTCGGCCTTGATCGCCCCGATCCGCGCTTCGTCGCGCCGATAGAAGATCCATTGCTTGATGCGCTTGGGACGAAGCAAGCCGGCCTGGACCAGTACGCGCATGTGCTCGCTGAGCGTCGCCTGGGTGATACCCAGCTTTTCGGCGAGCAGCAAGGCGCACACCCCGTCCTCGACCAGGTCGCCGTCGACCTGCGGCGGGAAATGCGCGCGCGGGTCCTTCAGCCAATCGAGGACCTGGAGCCGGCGCTCGTTGGCGAGTGCCTTGAGGATATCGGATGCTTGCATTTCGTCATTTTGCCAAGTAACTAAGAATTGTCAATCCGTAACGAGGAGCGCCCGGCCATGGCCGCCGACAGTCCGATCACCCGAGACCGCATCGCCGAGACCGAGCGGCTGATCCGCCCGTACATCCGCCACACGCCGACCGTGCGCGTCGACCTGGCGGATTTCGGCCTGCCGGCCCGGCCGATCGACCTCAAGCTCGAACTGCTGCAGCATTCCGGATCGTTCAAGGCGCGCGGCGCCTTCACCAACCTGCTGACCCGAACGGTCCCACCGGCGGGCGTCGTCGCCGCATCCGGCGGCAACCATGGTGCCGCCGTCGCCTACGCGGCGATGCGGCTCGGCATTCCCGCGACGATCTTCGTGCCGAACGTCACCTCGCCGGCGAAGGCCGAGCGCATCCGCGGCTATGGCGCCGAACTGGTCATCGCCGGCGAGCGCTATGCCGACGCGCTGGCCGCCAGCGAGCGCTTCGTCGAGCAGCACGGCGGCCTGGCGATCCATGCCTTCGATCAGCCGGAAACGCTGCTGGGCCAGGGCACCGTCGGGCTGGAGATCGAGGTCGACCTGCCGGCGATCGATACGCTGCTGGTGGCGGTCGGCGGCGGCGGGCTGATCGGCGGCGTCGCCGCCTGGTTCGCCGGCCGGATCAAGATCGTCGCCGTCGAGCCCGAAGGTTCGCCCACGCTCTACCGCGCTTTCGAGGCCGGCCATCCGGTCGATGCCGAAACCGGCGGCATCGCCGCGGATTCGCTGGCCCCCAAGCGGGTCGGCGAGCTGATGTTCCCATTCGCAAAATCTTACATCGACCGCTCCGTCCTGGTCGCCGACAACGACATCCGCCAGGCACAGCAGGCCTTGTGGGACACGGTGCGGATCGTCGCCGAACCGGGCGGTGCCGCCGCCTTCGCAGCCTTACTGTCGGGCAAATACGCGCCCGCCCCGGGCGAGCGGGTCGCCGTCCTGGTCTGCGGCGCCAACACGACGGCGGTCCGGTTCGACTGAGCGGCGAATCATATTCCTTGACTGGAATATTCCAAATATGGAATATGAATCTATGTCCGCTTTCGAAGCCCTGGCCGATCCGGTCCGTCGCCACATCCTCGACCTGCTGCGGCAGGGCGAGCTGCCGGCCGGCGCCCTGGTCGAGGCTTTGTCCCTGCGGCAACCGAGCGTGTCGAAGCATCTGAAGGCGCTCCGCGAGGCGGGGCTCGTGCGCACGCGGGTCGACGGTCCCCGGCGGCTCTACAGCCTCGATCCGGCCCCGCTCGCCGAGTTGGCCGCATGGCTGGCGCCGTACCGGTCCTTCTGGGCCGACAAGCTGGACGCGCTCGGCGACCATCTGAACCGGAGCGACTGACATGGAACGGCTTGGAACGATCGAACGCCGCGGCGACGCGGTGGATCTGCGGTACGAGCGGCATTATCCGCGCCCCATCGAAACCGTCTGGGCGGCCTTGACCGATCCGGCGCGGCTCGCCGACTGGGTCAGCCCCGCCCTGGTCGAGCCCAGGGCCGGCGGCCGCTACGAGCTGTTCACCGAACGTGCGCGGCCGATGACCGGGCGCATCCTGACCTGGGAGCCGCCGCATCTGCTGGAGTACAGCTGGGACACCGGCGATGCCCCGGAATCCGTCGTGCGCTGCGAATTGACGACCGAAGGCGACGGCACGACGCTGGTCTTCCTGCACAAGGGTGTGATCGCGAAGTGGATCGCCTTGGTCCTGCCGGGTTGGCACAGCCTGCTGGAACGGCTGCAAGGCCTGCTGGCCGGCCAGCCGAAGCCCGATGCCATGGAGCGCTGGCGCGAGTTGCAGGCGGTCTACATCGACCACTATAAGCTTGAAGGCGTGATCATCGACCCGCCGCCGGGCCACTGCGAGTAGCCGCTCCGCGAGCCCGGCCCGGGGCACGGTCGCCTGCATTCAGCGAAGCCATATCCCGATCTCTGCGGGCGCGGTTAGACTGATCGGCATGTGCGATTTCAGGCCGGAGGATGCATGGGCGATCGATGGGCCGGATTGACGCGCTGGCTCGCCGCCCACCCGAGCGAGTTCCGGCTGGGCCTGCGCATCCTGATCGCCGGCATGGCGGCCTTCTTCGTCACCGACGTGGTCCTGGGGCTGCCGCAGAGCTATTGGGCCGTGCTGACCGCGGTCATCGTCATGCAGGCGAGCCTCGGCGGCGCCTTGAAAGCCTCGATCGATCGCATCGTCGGCACCATCGCCGGCGCGCTGTGGGGCGTCATCGTGGCCTTGACCGTGCCGCACGGCGGCTCATGGCTGCTGGCAGCCGCCCTCACGCTCGCCCTTGCCCCGCTCGCCTTGCTGGTCGCTTTCAAGCCCGCCTACCGGATCGCGCCGGCGACGGCGATCATCGTGCTGCTGGGCTCGTCGAGCCAGGTCGCCGGACCGATCCTGCCGGCGGTGCATCGCGTCCTCGAAATCGGCATCGGCAGCCTGGTCGGGCTTGCGGTGGCGCTGCTGGTGCTGCCGGCCCGCGCCCATCGCCTGCTGGCCGATGCCGGCGCCGGCGTGCTTGCGATCCTTGCCCAACTGATCGGACAGATGCCGGCACGGCTCGGCGGCGAGACGGCCGCCGACAGCTGGCAGCGCCTGTCCGACCGGCGGCGCAAGGCCCAGGACAAGGCCGAGACCCTGGCGGAGGAAGCCAAGCGCGAGCGGCGCAACCGCCTGACCGACACGCCCGATCCGGAGCCGCTCGCCCGCACCTTGCGCCGGCTCGGCACCGATCTCGCCTCGATCGGGCGCGCGACCGCGGAGCCCTGGGACCGCAGCCTCGCGGACCGGCTCGAAGCGCCGGCTGCGACGGTCGCGGAAACCGCCGCCACCTTCCTCAACGAGTGCGGACGCGCGCTGACCGGCCGACAGCCTCCGCCCTCGATCGAGCCGTTCGCGGCGGCCCTGGAATCGTTCAGCAAGACCGTGGCCGATTTCCGGCGCGACGGGCTGACCCGGCCCCTGCCCGGCCCCGCGATCGAGCGCCTGTTCGGTCTCGGCTTCGCGCTCGACCAGATGCGGCACGACGCCGAGGATCTGATCGAGCGGATCGCGGAACTGGCGCCGATCGTCGAGGCGACGCCGGATCAGTAGGCCTTGGCGTAGATCGCGTCGAGCGTCGCCGGCGCGCCGGTCACCAGGCACTTGCCTTCGGTGCCGGATTGCACGTGCGGCAGGCAACGGATGGTCAGACCCAACTCGCCGAGCTTCGCGTCGATCGCCGGGTCGCCCGAATATTTCGCCGTGACGAAGCCTGTGCCGCCCTTGGTCTCGAAATGCTCGACCAGGTCGGCGAAGCTCGCGATCCCGTCGATCATGTTCGCGCGGCGATAGGCGAGCGCGTCTTCATGGAGCTTCCGGTCCAACTCGCCCAGCTCGCCCGAGACCTTGCCGACGAACTCGTCCGCGGACAGGGTGCGCTTTTCGCCAATCGCATCGCGCCGGACCAGGGCCACCGTGCCGGCAGCGACGTCGCGCGGGCCCAGCTCGACCACGAAGGGCACGCCCTTCTTGATCCAGCCCCAGCGCTTGTTGGCCGGGCTGTCGTCGCGCAGGTCGACCTTGACCCGCACCGCCTCGTCGTCGAACCGCTGGGCGCGCAGGCGCTTGGCCAGCGTCTCGGCCGCCTGGATGACCTCGTCTCGGCTTGCCTCGTCGCGCAGGATCGGCACGATCACCACATGTTGCGGCGCCATCATCGGCGGCAGGCGCAGCCCGTCGTCGTCGGAATGGGTCATGATCAGCGCGCCGATCAGCCGGGTGGACGCACCCCACGACGTCGTATAGGCGTGGCTCACGCCACCTTCCTTGTCCTGGAACGAGATGTTCGCGGCCTTCGAGAAATTCTGGCCGAGGAAATGCGACGTACCGGCCTGCAGCGCCCGGCCGTCCTGCATCATCGCCTCGATCGTGTGGGTCGCATCGGCGCCCGGAAAGCGCTCGCCCGGCGTCTTTTCGCCCGGGATGACCGGAATGCGCATGCGGTCCTCGACCACCTGGCGATAGACCTCGAGCATCAGCCGGGTCTCCTCCATCGCCTCGGCCTGGGTCGCGTGCGCCGTATGGCCCTCCTGCCACAGGAACTCGCTGGTGCGCAGGAACAGGCGCGTGCGCATTTCCCAGCGCACCACGTTGGCCCATTGGTTGATCTTGAGCGGCAGGTCGCGATAGCTCTTGATCCAGCGCGCCATCGCCTCGCCGATGATGGTCTCGGACGTCGGCCGCACCACCAAGGGCGATTCGAGTTCGCCGTCCGGCACCAGCTTGCCGTCCTTCATGATCAGGCGATGGTGGGTGACGACCGCCATCTCCTTGGCGAAGCCCTCGACGTGGCTGGCTTCCTTCTCCATTAGCTCGACCGGGATGAAGATCGGGAAATAGCAATTGTCGTGGCCGGTTTCCTTGATCAGCCGATCGAGCTTCTGCTGCAGGTTTTCCCAGATCGCGAAGCCCCAGGGCTTGATGACCATGCAGCCGCGCACGCCCGAATTCTCGGCCATGTCGGCCTCGCGGATGACCTCCTGATACCAGTCGGCGAAATTCTCGGAGCGGCGGACGCGGAGCGCATTCTTCATCGGACGGGCCTTGCTGGATCGACGCCGTGGCGGCGGAAACGAAAGAGACTGCGGCTGTCCTACAAGCTGGAACCGGGCGAGACAAGCGGTTCGGCACCGGTTGCAGCCCTCTACGCCGCCATGGCAGCATCCAAAGCGCCGCATCAATCGAGGAAACCGCCTTGTCCGATCTCATCTATCGCCGGGCCGTCGCGGCCGATCTGCCGACCTTGGTCGCCATGCTGGCCGACGACGTGCTGGGCCGAACGCGCGAACGGGCCGAAGATCCATTGCCCGAGCCGTATCGGGCCGGCTTCGCCGCGATCGACGCGGACCCGAACCAGCTGCTGCTGGTGGTCGAACGGGCGGGCGCCATCGCCGGCATGCTGCAGCTGACCTGCATTCCCGGCATTTCCCACCTGGGTTCCTGGCGCTGCCAGATCGAAGGCGTGCGGGTCGCAGCGGCCGCCCGCGGGCACGGCATCGGCCAGGCGATGCTGCGCCACGCGATCGGCATCGCCCGGGACCGCGGCTGCTCGATCGTGCAGCTGACCACCAACAAGGCGCGGGCCGACGCCAAGCGCTTCTACGAGCAGTTGGGCTTCGAGCCGGCCCACGAAGGCATGAAGCTGACGCTCAGCTAGAACCTTTCCGCGACGATCGCCGTTTGACCGCCATGGCACGCGCCGTCAAATGGCTGATCCGCATCCTGGCCGGGCTCCTCGTCCTGAGCCTGCTGGGCGTCGCCGCCTATCGCTTCCTGCCGCCGCCGGTGACGCCGCTCATGCTGCTGCGCGCGGCGGAGGGCGACCCGATCCATGCCCCCTGGCTCGCCGCACGCGACATCCCGCCCGACATCGTCGAGGCCGTGCTGACCTCGGAAGACCAGCGCTTCTGCCAGCATCACGGCTTCGACTTCGTCCAGATCGACAAGGCGCTGGCGGCCGAGGAGGACGGCAAGCGCCTGCGCGGCGCCAGCACCATCAGCCAGCAGGCGGCGCGCGACCTCTACCTCGTGCCGGCGCGCTCGTTCGTACGCAAGGGGCTGGAGGCCTATTTCACCGTGCTGATCGAAGCGCTGTGGCCGAAGCGGCGGATCGTCCAGGCCTATCTCAATACGATCGAGTGGGGTCCCGGCATCTATGGCGTGGAGGCCGCCAGCCAATATGCCTTCCATCACCCAGCCGCCCGCCTGACCCGCTTGGAAGCGGCCTTGCTCGCCGCCATCCTGCCCAATCCAAGACGCTGGTCGGCAGCCGCCCCGACCTCGTACATTCGCGAGCGCGCCCGGACCATCCTCGATCGGATGGGCCGGCACGAGGCCGATACCGGCTGCGTCACTCCGCTCGGAAACTGAACCGCATGAACCCCAAGGCACCCCTGATCGTCATCAGCATCCTGCTCGCCGGCTACGTGGCCTATCCCTATCTGGCGCTCCGCACCCTGGTCGCGGCGGTCGAGAGCGGCGATCCCGCGCGCATCGAACCCAAGGTCGATTGGCCGGCGGTGCGCCAGGGCTTCAAGGACGACCTCAACGGCGCCATCACCTCGAAGCTCGGCGGCGACAAGGGATCCGGCATGGCGCTGTTCGGCATGGCGCTCGGGTCCAAGCTGATGGGCGGCGCCGTCGACGCGCTGGTGACGCCCGAAGGGCTGGCCGGCATCATCCAGCAGGGTCGGCGCGACCACGCCGCCGCCGCCGCACTCGGCGGATCGAGCGGCCTTTCGCCCGAGCCCGGGACCAACAGCGACGGCGAGCGCCACCATACCCGTGTGCTCTGGGCCTTCTTCGACGGCCCGGCCAGCTTCACCGCCCGCGTCCGCGGTGCCGCCGAGCGCGACCAGGACCCGCCGGTCCGCCTGCGCTTCGAACTGGAGGGCGGTGGCTGGATCCTGACCCGCGTGTTCCTGCCGCTGGACCGCGGAGGTTCGTAGACCGGCCGGCCCCTGGGCGATCGATTTTTGACGCCGCTTTCATAAGGGACCACCCAGGCACGAATGGCATTCCCACGGGCTTTCGTCGTGAGATCGCCTTCCGTTCCCCTGCTGACGAGCCCGTTTCATGCGCCCGCTGCGCCTGGTTCCAGACGATACCGCCATCCCCTTCATGCGCGGCCGCCATGTCGGCGTCGCGACATCGGCGGTTCTGTCGATCGCCTCGATCATCCTCTTCTTCTGGCCGGGTCTGAATTACTCGATCGATTTTCGCGGGGGCGTGCTGATCGAGGCCCGCCTGCCAGGCAACGCGGACCTGTCCCGGGTCCGCACCCTTGTCGGCGGCCTGGGGTTCGGCGATGCCGCGGTCCAGCAGTTCGGCCCGCCAACCGACGTTCTGATCAAGCTCGGACCCGAGGCGGCGACCGAAGCAGGTCGCGCCAGGGTCCAGGCAGCATTGCAAACGCAATTCCCCGGCACCGAACTGCGCCGGGCCGAGGTGGTCGGCTCGAAGGTCTCGGGCGACCTGTTCCGCGACGGCATGACGGCCGCCGCCATGGCGCTCGGCGCCATGCTGCTCTACATCTGGTTCCGCTTCGACTGGCAGTTCGGCATCGGACTGGTTACCACGCTGCTGCTCGACGTGACCAAGACGATCGGCTTCTACGGCGTCAGCCGCCTACCCTTCGACCTGAACTCGCTCGCCGCGATTCTGATCCTGATCGGCTTCTCCGTTACCGACAAGGTCGTGGTCTACGATCGCATCCGCGAAAATCTGCGCAAATTCAAGACGATGCCGCTTCGGCAGGTGATCGATCTGTCGATCAACCAGACCCTGTCGCGCACCGTCGCCACGTCGCTCACCGTGCTGCTGTCGATCCTGCCTCTGGCGCTGATCGGCAAGGGCTCGGTTCAGGATTTCGCCTGGACCATGGTGTTCGGCATCGTCATCGGCACGACCTCTTCGATCTTCATCGCATCGCCGATCCTTTTGTTCCTGGGCGAGAAGCGGTTGCGGCGGCAGGCCGGTGCGGTCGCGAGCGAGGCCCGCGGATGAGCGCCCGATCCTGCGGCGGCCCGGCGTTGGCGATGCTGTGCCTGGTCCTGTCAACCAATGCCGAGGCGGCCTGCGGCCGGACCGGCGACCTGCCGACCGGTGTCGGCCTCGCTTCCTGGTATGGCGCCGAACAGGGTGGCCGGCGGACGGCAAGCGGCGAGCGGTTCGACCCGACGGCGCTGACCGCGGCCCACAATTCCCTGCCGTTCGGGACGATGCTGAAGATCACCAGCATCGCCACCGGCCATACCGTCATCGTCCGCGTCAACGACCGCGGGCCAGGCCACGGCCGGCTGATCGACCTGTCCGAGGCCGCGGCGCAACGGCTGGGCACCCGCACATGCGGGGTGGCCGCCGTCACCGTCGAACAGGTCGCGCGTCGCAACTGACGGAGCTTCATCATGATGCGATGCCTATATCGCAGCGACTACGGTCCGGCCGATCCGGGCTTCAACGCCATGGCCACGGCGCAATCGCTCGCGAAGGATTTCCCGGCCTATACCAACGTGCTGGCGACGGCCAAAAATTCCCGGCAGATGGACGCGTTGCTGCGCCGGCTCGAGCATGGCGACAGCGTCACCTGGTGTGAGACCGGCTATGGCTGGGTCCAGCACCCGATGGTCGCCGACGGCTTCACGCTCGCCGCGACCTTCATCCTGCTGCCGGTCGCCTGCTGGCGCTTTTCGCTATGGCTCAAGCGCCGCGGCTATCAGTGACGGTCGTCGAGCGCCAGCCGCAGCGCCAAGCCACCGAACACGGTGCCGAGGAACCAGCGCTGCAGGCGCGCGACGCCGGGGCGCCGGGCGAGGAAACTGGCGAAGCGGCTCGCCGCCAGGATGACGCTGCCGTTGATGCCGAAGCCGATCACATTGAACACGCTGACCAGGATCAACGCCTGGGCGACCATGTTGCCGTGGGCCGGATCGACGAACTGCGGGAACAGCGCCAGGAAGAACAGGGCGATCTTCGGGTTCAGCAGATTGGTCATCAGGCCCTGGCGATAGGCCCGGCCCCAGGCGACCGACGGCAGGCCGCTGCTGACGCCGAAGGCATCCTTGGCGCGAAACGTCTGCCAGGCGAGATAGGCCAGATAGGCGGCACCGGCGAAGCGGACGACGTCATAGGCGGTCGGCGACAGCGCCAGCAGGCTCGCCAGCCCGAACGCGGCGGCGAAGGCCCAGACGTAGCAGCCGGTGACGATGCCGGACAGGGCGGCAAAGGCGGTCTGCCGGCCCTGGGCGATGCTGCGCGACAGGCACATCAGCATGTCCGGCCCCGGCGTGACCGCAAGGGCCAGCGAGGCGGCGGCGAACAGCAGTATCGTGGACAGCGTCACGGGCATCGGGGTCACTCCGGCACAGGCTCGAGAACCCAAGCCTAACGCGCACCGGCCGGAATACAGAAACGGCGGCCGGGCATATCCGCCCGGCCGCCGCCGCAGGTCTTGATGCCGATGGAGCGGCTACAACACCATCAGCATTTCGGCCACCAGCGGATGGCGGACGATGTCCTGTTCGTTCAGGCGCACGACGGCGATGCCGGGCACGGTTTCGAGCCGGCGGGCGATGTCGATCAGGCCCGAGAGCCCGTCGAGCAGGTCGCTCTGGTCCGGATCGCCGGTCAGCACCATGGTCGAGTGCCAGCCGAGCCGGGTCAGCAGCATCTTGATCTGGCCGTAGGTGCAGTTTTGCGCCTCGTCGATCACCACGAAGGCGTTGTTGAGGGTGCGTCCGCGCATGTAGGCGATCGGGGCAATCTCGATGGTGCCGTCGGCGAGATACTGCCGGACGCGCTTGCCGCCGATCCGGTCGTTGAGGGCGTCGTAGAGCGGGCGCAGATAGGGGGCCAGCTTTTCGTGCATGTCGCCCGGAAGAAATCCCAGGGATTCGCCGGCCTCGACCGCCGGGCGCGACAGCACGATACGATCGACATTGCCTGCCTCCAAAGCCTCGACGGCGGCGGTGACCGCCAGATAGGTCTTGCCGGTGCCGGCGGGTCCCAGCGCCAGGCACAGGTTGTGGGTATCGATGGCCTGCATCAGGGCCCGCTGGTTGTCGCTCTGCGGCCTAACCTTTCGAACGTAGCTCTGGTCGCGATGCTCGTCCTCCGCCTCGGTGGCGACCGGGTGCCAGCCCCGGCTGCGGCCGGCTTGTTCGGACCCGAACAGGGGTTCGATCTTGGATTCGAAGCTGCGAACGGATTGCGCGGCACGGGACGAGCGCTTGGCCATGATCACTCCTGAAGAAACAGGTGACGCTGAGCGGCCGGTCCCCCGAAACGGGAGCCCGGAAACAAAAACGCCTCGCCGCGGAGCGGAGAGGCGTCGGTACGGCACGGCATCGAGAGGGCCGGGCTGGTGGGAAGTCGATGGGCTGGCTTGTGAATCAAACGCGGTAAACCTTACTTACCGAGGACGACTTGACCAAATGAACGGTACCCGATCGCACCCGTTCCGTCACCACTCATCGCGCCATATTAAAAAATTCACACTAGATGTTGGGGTGCTGCTCAAAGCTGCAGCACGACTGCCGCGATCCTGATCAATAGAGCGTGGCCTTCACCCGCTCCGGCAGCGCACGGTCGTATTCCTCGCCTCCGACTCGCGCGTCGCTGACCGCGGCCAGGATCCGGCCGGCGCTGGGCAAGGCCGATCGGGCGACCTGGGCCGCGGGATTCCACAGCTCCGCCCGGACCACGGCGCGCGAGCACTGGAAATAGACCCGCTCGACCGTGACGACCAGGACCGATCGCGGCTCCTTGCCGTCGACCGCGAGGCGCGCCTTGAGCGCGGGATCGACCGACAAGCGCGCCCGGCCATTGACCCGGATCGTCTCACCGATACCGGGGATCAGGAACAGCAGCGCCACGCGCGGGTCGGAGAGGATGTTGCGCAGGCTGTCGATCCGGTTGTTGCCGCGCCGGTCGGGCAGTAGCAGCGTGTGTTCGTCCTCGACCACGACGAAGCCCGGACCGTCGCCGCGCGGCGAGGCATCAAGCCCGTCCGGGCCGGAGGTCGCCAGCACGCAGAACGGCGCCGCCTCGATGAACGGCCGATAGATGGCGTGGACATGGTCCACCTCCTTGACGAGCGACGCCTCGCCCGGCTCGCCATAGAGGGCGACCAGCGCCGCTTCGTCGGTCACCAGATGATTGTCGCTCATGACGTCACCGTCCGGTGGTGAGTACGACCTTGCCCGTCGCCTTGCGCGACTGCAGCACGCGGATCGCCTTCGCCGCATCTTCGAGCGGGAAGCTTTCGGAGACATGCGGCTTCAGGCGCCCCTCCGCGACCCAGCCCAGCAGGGTCTCGAACGAGGCCCGGACCCGCGCCGGGCTCTTGGCCCGATAGGATCCCCAATAAAAGCCGATGGCGGAGACGTTCTTGACGAGCAGCAGGTTGGCCGGGATCTGCGGGACCTTGCCGCCGGCGAAGCCGATGATCACGATCCGGCCTTCCCACGCGGTCACCCGCAGCGCCGCATCGAACAGGTCGCCGCCGACCGGATCATAGACCACGTCGACGCCACGGCCTTGGGTCAGGTCCTTGACCCGGGCGCGCAGATCCTCGCTGGACGTGTCGATCAGATGGGCCGCACCGCGGCTCTTGGCGACCGCGAGCTTTTCGGGCGAACTCGCCGCCGCGATCACCGTGGCGCCCATGGCATGGCCGATCTCGACCGCGGTCAAGCCCACGCCACCGGCGGCGCCCAGCACCAGCAGCGTCTCGCCCTGTTTCAGGTCTGCCCGCCAGTCGAGCGCGCCATGGGACGTGCCATAGGCGATCGGGAAGCCGGCCGCCGCCTCGAAGCTCATCATGTCCGGCATCCTGTAGACCGCCGCGGCATCGGCGACCGCCTCGTCGGCATAGCCGCCGACCGCCACCAGGCCGATCACCCGGTTGCCGATCGCGAGGCCCGTGACATCGGCGCCGACCTCGGCCACGACGCCCGCGACCTCGAAGCCCGGCGTGAACGGCAGCGGCGGCTTTTCCTGATAAGTCCCGCCGACCATCAGGCCATCGGCGAAATTGACGCCGGCGGCATGAATATGGATGCGGACCTGGCCGGCGCCCAGCGGCGGGCTGGGCAGGGTCTCGATCGACAAGGTCTCGGGCTCGCCCAGGGCGTTGCAGACGATGGCGCGCATCATACTCTCCTAGAAATCGAAAGCGGCCGCGGGGCGCAACAGCCCGACCTCGACACCCGCGACGTTCTTGATCTTGGGCTCCAGGAACGGATGCAGCGCCATGCGCTCGTCCGCCGTGAAGCAGCCGAGCCGGTCGAGCAGCGTGATGATCGCAACCTCGGACGCGCGGCCGGCGCCATCCTCGATCTTGAGCGCAATGCCGAGGCCCAGCTTCGGCAGCGAGACGCAGAACACGCCTTCCGCACCAGGCTTGATCCGCACCCGGTCGCCCGCCACCTTCATCACCTCGACCGCGAGGCCGCCGGTGCCGTCGACCAGCAGCGGATGGGCAGCCATCGCGTCGAGAATGCGGGTCGAGGCGGCACGGCGCTCGTCGGGCAGGCCGCTCGGGTCGGCCATGCGTGCCATGCCCTGGGCCATCGCCTGCAAGGTGATGGCGATGACGGGAATGCCGCAGCCGTCGCGGCCGGCCGGCGCGCGGGCCATGTCGGTACCCGTCATCTCGCCCACGGCCTTCAGCACCCGGCGCATGACCGGATGGTCGGCCTCGATATAGCCCTTGGGGTCTTCGCCCAGGCATGCCGCCGTGCAGAGAAAGCCGGTGTGCTTGCCCGAGCAGTTGTTGTGCAGCTGCGACGGCGGCTGGCTGCCCCGGATCAGCGCCTGGGCCGACGGCACGTCGGTCGGCAGGTGCGCGCCGCATTCGAGGTTGCCCTCGCCGAGCCCGATACGCCCGAGCCAGGCCGAGACCTTCTGGACATGGACCGGCTCGCCGTGATGGGACGCGCAGGCGAGCGCCAGTTCCTCCTGGCCGAGGCCGTACTTGTCGGCGGCGCCGGTCTCGAGCAGGGGCAGCGCCTGCAGCGGCTTGATCGCCGACCGTGGATAGATCGGCCGGTCGATGGCGCCGGCCCGGCGCACGACCTTGCCCGCCGCATCGACCACCGCGAAGGCGCCGCGATGGCGCGATTCGACCATGACGCCGCGGACAATGTCGACCAGCACAGGGGCCGGGTCGTGATTTTGATCGTGCGGTTGCGGCATGGCAGTCCCCCGGGCCTATCGATGTTTGCCCGCACCATGCCCGCCCCGCCGCCGACCGGCAAGAGCCGGCCGACGCAACGCTCGACTGTCGCCGCCCCCGCGCTATTCGGGTGCAACGGCGATCGATCCCTTCATGTTCGGATGGAACCGGCAGTAATACTCGACGGTCCCGGCCCTTTTGAGAACCAGGCTCGCCGATTTATGCACCGGCACCATCATGTCCCATTCGCCGCGCACCGTTGCGGTATGCGCCACGAAGTCTTCGTTGATCCATTCGATCGTGTCGCCGACCTTGGCCTGGGTTTGCGCGGGCGAAAAGCCGAGTCCCTTGATCGTGACCCGGATCGTTTCCGCCCGCGCGGCACTGCAGCCCACTGCCAGCACGAACACCATCAAAGTCGACAGTGCGCGACCGACCATGGCGCGGTCGCTATTTCAGCGTCGCCGCGAGATGCTCGGCATGCTCCAGATGGCCCTTGAAGATTTTCAAGCCGGTCTGCAGCAGGCTCTTGAGTTCCGGGTTCGTCGCGGACGGGATCAAGGTGTTCTCGAGCGCCGCATCGACGGCCTTGTGGTAGGCGACCTCGTTGTCGACATAGGCCTTGTCGAACGCCGCACCCGAAAGCTTCGCGAGCTTGGCCCGCTCGTCGGTCGCCTGCTTCGACAGCGACTTGCTCGTGTCGTTGTCCTCCGGCGTGACATTGAGCTTCTTGACCAGGGCCAGCGCCTGCTGGTTCACGGCGGTATGGTCACGCTCCATGTCCTGCGCGAAGGCTTTGACATCCTTGTTCGTCGCCTTGGACGTGGCCTGCTTGGCGGCATCAATGTCGATCTGCCCGGCTGTATAGGCGATGTGGGCGATTTGCGGGTCGGTCGGTTTGGCGGTCTGCGCGGCTGCGACGCCGGATATCAGACAAGCGACGGCAACGGCGGTGCCTAAGCGAATGGACATTGGAATCGATCTCCTGCCAAGGCGCGTGAGCCGCCTGTGCGTTGTTGAACGTTGACCAATGCTTGGATGCCGCCCGCAGACGAAGGTTACAGAAAATCTATCGCGGAAAATCGAGGCGCTTCAGGACCGCCTCGACCAGGCGGGCGCAACGACGGCCGGCGAAGGGAAAGGCGTCGAGCGCCAAGGGGCCGATCTGCCGTTCCACGCGCGCGCGCAGCAGGCCGCGGGCGCGATGCAGCCGGGTCTTGACCGTCTCGATGCTCAGCTGCAGCAATGCCGCCGTGTCCTCGACGTTCATGCCCGCAATGACCCGCGTCATCAGGATGGCCCGATATTTTACCGGCAGGTCGTCGATCGCCCGTTCTACGAGCCGCTGGATCTCCTGCTGCGCCATCGAGCGCTCGGGATTGTCCCGCGTGGCATGGGGAAACGGAACGACCTTCCCGTTGAGGGCCTCTTCCAACGCGGTCCATTCGACGGTGGGGCGCTCGCGCCGCTGCCGGCCCAGCGCCTCGTTCAAGGCGATGCGCGCCAGCCAGGTCCCAAGGCTGGACTCCCCGCGAAAGGTGCCGAGATGGATAAACGCCCTGACGTAGGTCTCCTGGACCACGTCCTCCGCTTCGCTGTCGCTGCGCAATACGCTTCTGGCCACGCGATAGAGCTGCGAATTGTGCCGCTGCATGATCGTGCGGAAGGCGGCCTCGTCGCGAAGCAACGCCTGCCGGACCAGTTCGATTTCATCCAGGTTTGAGAGGGCAAGCCCCGGAGCCGGTCGCCGCTGCATGACGATTACCCTTTGTCCGCCTTCTACCGGATATGCGCCGAAGGCTGCGAGGCGCGCCACCTTAGCAGAGATCGCGGGCCAAGGCGCGCCGGGGTGGAGAAATTCCCCACCCCGGAATTCGAGGGTTGAAACCGGCCCGAAGCTACCGCAACGGCAGCGCGTACATCAGGCCGCCGCGGGTCCAGAGTTCGTTCAAGCCGCGATCGAGCTTGATCGGACTGCCCTTCCCCATGTTGCGCTCGAAGCTTTCGCCGTAATTGCCGACCGCCTTGACGATCGTATAGGCCCATTTCTCGTCGAGCCCCAGCGCCTGGCCATTGCCGGCGGTGACGCCCAGGAAACGCTGCACTTCGGGATTGGGGCTCTTGGTTTTCTCGTCGACGTTGGCCTGGGTGATACCCAGCTCCTCGGCCTGGATCATCGCGAGCAGGGTCCATTTGACGATGTTCAGCCATTGGTCGTCGCCGTTGCGCACCATGGGGCCGAGCGGTTCCTTGGAAATCAGCTCGGGCAGGATCAGCCAATCGTCGGGCTGCGGCATCGCCGTGACGCGGAGCGAGGCGAGTTGCGAGCTATCCGTGGTGAAAGCATCGCAGCGACCGGACGAGAGGGCCGAGATATCGTCGTCGACCCGCTCGATCACCACCGGCTTCAGCTCCATGTGGTTGGCACGGGCGTAGTCGGCGAGGTTGAGCTCGGTCGTCGTGCCCGGCTGGACGCATACGGTGGCGCCGCCCAACTGCTTCAGGCTTTTCACCCCGGATTTCTTCGGCACCATGAAGCCCTGGCCGTCATAGAAATTGACCCCGGTCATGTGCAGGCCGAGCGACGCCTCGCGGGTCAGGGTCTGGGTCGCGTTGCGCGTCAGCACATCGATCTCGCCCGACTGGACCGCCGGGAAGCGCTGGACCGCCGTGGTCGGCACGAAGATGGCCTTGCTCGGGTCGAGGAAAACGGCGGCGGCGATCGCCCGGCACAGGTCGATGTCGAGTCCGGTCCAATTGCCTTTGCTGTCCGGCAGCGAGAAGCCCGCGACGCCGGTATTGACGCCGCAGGTGACATGACCGCGCTGGCGCACGGCGTCGAGCGTCACCCCGGCCTGGGCCGGTCGAGCCGTGCCCATCAGCAACCCGCCCATCAATCCGGCGGCCAGCGCCACCCCAATGATCTTGCCCATTTCCGATCCCCTGTTCCCACAAAAGCCTGGGCGCAAAACTGAGCAACGCCGGTGCCGAAGGCGAATGCCGTTTCAGTATGCGTCATGCCGGTCCCGCATGATCCGCGCCAGGAGCGAAAGGTTATGCCGTGCCGGCATGGTGGTTGCGCAAAGGGCATTGGCGCCGCAAGCCGCCCCTTTCCTATGGTCGAGGGACGTCAGGCGAGCGGAGGCAACGGCGATGAGCGGATTTTTGGGCGTGCTGGGCGGCATGGGCCCGGCGGCGACGGCGGATTTCCTGGCGAAGCTGGTGCTGATGACCCCGGCGGCCTCGGACCAGGACCACTTGCCGGTGATCGCCCAGTCGATCCCGACGATCCCCGACCGCAGCAGCGCCATCCTGGGCCAGGGTCCGTCACCGTTGCCGGCGCTCACGGCCGGCCTCGCCCGGTTGCGCGCTGCCGGCTGCATCCTTGCGGTCATGCCGTGCAATTCCGCACATTATTGGTTCGACGCCCTCGCCGGCACCCTGCCGATGCTGCACATCGTCGACGCGGTCGCCCGGTCGCTCCGGTTCCAGGGCATCGAGGGCGGACCGATCGGCCTGCTGGCGACCGGCGGCACGGTCGCAGCGGGGATCTATCAGGACCGGCTCGCCGGGACGGGGTACGACCTCGTCGTGCCGGCGCCGGAAGACCAGGTCGAACTGGTCGATCCATCGATCCGGGCCATCAAGGCCGGCGATCTCGACGGCGCGCGTGTCGCGCTGCGCCTGGCGCTGGCGCGGCTCCAGACGCGCGGCGTCGGAGCGACGGTGCTAGGCTGCACCGAACTTCCACTGGTCCTGCGGCCAGAGCCGGCGGCGACGCATCTGCTGATCGATTCGACCGCTGCCCTGGCCCAGGCCTGTGTCGCCGCACTGCGCGACCCGGTGCTCGGACGCGCCGCATGAGGAGGAGCAAAAGGTGGAACTGAAGTGGCTCGAGGATTTCGTCAGCCTGGCCAACACCGGCAGCTTCTCCCGCTCGGCCGAGGAGCGCAACGTGACCCAGCCGGCCTTCAGCCGGCGCATCCGGGCGCTCGAGGTCTGGCTCGGCGCCGAACTGATCGACCGCTCGACCTATCCGACCACCCTGACGGCCGCCGGCCGCGCGTTCCGCGGCACGACGGAGGAGGTGCTGACCCTGCTGGGCCAACAGCGCGATGCGTTCCGGCTGGAGCGCAGCCGGACCCATGCCGCCGTGCGCTTCGCCGCCCTCCACACCATCAGCCTGACCTTCTTTCCGCGCTGGCTGCGCGAGGTAGAGGCGGCATTGGGACCGCTGACGACACGCCTCGTGCCTGGCAACCTGCATGATTGCGTCGAGGCGCTGAGCGAGGGCGATTGCGATTTCCTGCTGTGCTTCGCCCATGAGGCGGTGCCGATCATGGTCGATCCGGCGCTGTTCCCATCCGTGCTGGTGGCACGCGACCGCCTGGTCCCGGTCGCCCCGGCCGCCGGCGGCGGATCGAACTTCCCCGGCACCCCGGACCATCCGGTCCGGATGCTGGCCTATTCGTCGGATTGTTTCCTCGGCCGTATCGTCGAACAGATCCAGCAGCGCAATCCCGCCCATCATTTCGAGGTCTGCTACGAGAATTCCATGGCGGAAGCCTTGAAGGCGATGGCGCTCGAAGGCCATGGGGCCGCCTGGCTGCCGATGAGTTCGATCGGTCAGGAACTGACGAGCGGTGCCTTGGTCCGACTGGCCGGCGCGGAATGGGAGCTGCCGCTCGACGTCCGGCTCTACCGCTCGTCCGCCCGTCTGCGCCCGGCCGCGGCGGCACTCTGGTCCCACGCGGTGGCGCGCACCACGACCGTGCCCGGGGCTATTTGAAGGCTCTCTAATCGTCCTCCGCCACGGCGGACTTCCGGAACGACTTGACGATATCACCATAAGCCTCGCCCTGGAGCTCGAGCCGCCCGTGGCTCATGCGCACACCGGGATAGAGCTTCGATTCCCAAAGACCGTCCGGCATGCCATCAACCCGGGGGCCGGTATATTTCTTCGAAGCGTGGCTGGCGAAATACCCATTGGGTCGGACGCCGAACAGGTCGATCTCCGCCCCAGCCGATTTCGCCTCGACCTCCTCGAAGCCCTTCCCCTTGTAGAACTCGACCATGCCGGTCACGGCCTCGACGTCGAATTCCAGGCCGGTATCGCCGACCGACCAGCCGATGCAATTGTAGCCGTCATAGACGCCCGGATCGGTGACGTAGGCGTTCGTTCGCACGAGATCCGGAAAATCCTCGTGGTAGGATTCCCATTCCGTGTCGGTCAAAAGACGCGGCATGAATTGATGCGGTTCGGCCTTTGTCGATTTTTTCTTCTTCGGCATCGGAGCTTCCACGCTGCACGCGAACGGCCGGTACCGTCCGGCGCAGTTGGAATTATGCCGGATCGATCGGCACAATCAAGCATTGCGGCAGCGCCGGAAAACCTAGTAACGGATGAACAGGTTCAGCACGCGGCCGAGCGGGCCGGTCAGTTTCAAGGGCGCGTCCGTCACTGCGAAGCAGAGGCAGCCCTCCGTCGGATCGGCGATCGGTTTGTGGACCAACTCGGCATCTGCCGCAGCGACGTCGCCCACCCCATAGTCGCCGACCTCGTCGGTATAGCCGCCGTCGAGCACGATCAGCATCTCGCGGCCGCCATGGGTATGGCGCGGCATGGCACCGCCGGGCGCGATACGCATCATCCGGGCGCGGATACTGCCCCGGCGCGGGCCGATCTCCGCTTCCTCCAGCCCGCGCATCACGCGCTTCCAGGGCGGTGCCGCCGCGACGAAGGCACGGAGCGGTGCCGGCAGGTGGCGAAATTCGCCGGTCGCCGGCGGGGTCGCGAGGTCTATCGGCTCGGGCTCGTCGAGGCGCGCCATCAGGCGATCGAGACTGCCGGGCGACAATACCTCCGGCGCGGTCGCATCGAGCACCGCGCCGCCCATCGCCTCGAACGCAGCCGCTGCCGCGCGGCATGTCGGACACAGGGTCAGGTGGCTGGCGATCAGGACCGCGAAGGCCTCGTCGAACCGGCCGGCCGCATAGTCCAGCAGATCTTCGTCGTCCGGATGGAAATGCGGCATGTCAGGTACTTTCTTCCTGGCCGAGTTCGCGCTTCAGCCGGGCCAGCGCGAGGCGAATGCGCGACTTCACCGTGCCCAGCGGCAGGCGGGTCGCCTCGGCGATCCGGCTGTGCGGCCGGTCTTCGAAAAATGCCATCTGCACGAGTTCCGCCTGCTCCTTGGGCAATCGCCCGATCGCGCCCAGCAAACTGTGCTCGCGTTCGGCCGTTTCAATCCCCTGCTCGGCATTTTCGCCCGGGTCGGGCACCAGCAGCGGATCGGTCGGGTCGACGACCGGATGGCGCTCGCGCCGCAGCCGGTCGATCCGGCGATTGCGCGCAATGGTATAGATCCAGGTCGCGGCACCGGCCTGCGTCGGATCGAAGCTGTCCGCGCGCCGCCAGACGGTCAGCATGACGTCCTGCACGAGTTCCTCCGCCGTGCCGGCATCGCAACCAAGCCGGACCAGGTAGCCTTTGAGCCGCGGGGCGAAATGCCCGAACAGCTGGGCGAAGGCGGCGCGGTCCCGAGTCCCGGCAACGCGGCCCAACCAAAGGGCCAATTGCCGGGCTTCGATCACCATCGGTGCAGGGGATGCATCCATCACCGCGGCAATCTAGAGCCAAGCCCGTCCGGCTCACAAGCCGGACGCATCCTGACCCTGGTGCCGATCGATACGCGGCCGCGAGGGGTTTGGATCAGATCTCCGGCCATGAATTTTCCGACGATGACGATCGGCGCCATTTTTTTGCCTCGACGTGGCGCCAGGATGGCGTCATCACGGGAACGACGTAGGATGGGGTCGGATCCCGAAGACATGATCAGAGATCGAGGTAAGTTAATGTCGATGAAACAGCGGGCCGTCGTTGCGGTCCTGGCGGCGCTTCCTTTGCTGATTTGCGCCGCAGCACCGGCCGGCGCGGCTGCCGCACCGCCGGCGCCCAAGCAACTGGGCGAGTTTCACGGCTGGATCGCTTACACCATGACCGACGGCAAGGGCGAGATCTGCTACGTTGTGGGCGCGCCTAAGACCCAGGAACCGGCGAAGACCAAGCGCGACGCCCACCTGCTGGTCACCCACCGCCCGGCCGACAAGGCGTTCAACGTCGTCTCGGTCGAGCCTGGCCCCAACTTCGCCTTTGCCAAGGGCGCCGATGTGACGGTCGCCATCGACAAGCAGAGCTTCGATTTCTTCACGGCCAGCGACACCGCATGGTCGCGCGACAGCGACACCGACAAGGCCGTGGTCACCGCCATGTCGAAGGGCAAGGAACTGACGGTCAAGGCCAAGCCTGCCAAGGGCGCCGACGTGTCCGACGTCTATGCGCTGGCCGGATTCGGCGACGCGCTGGGCGCGATCGACAAGGCGTGCAAAGTCAAGCGGTGACACTACGCCTTCCATCGCCCGCGCCGGACGAATTGCTGACCAGCAGCGACGAGACTTGGGGGCTTCAGGGGTTTTGACTTATAAGGGCGGCTGAAACTCCGACGAGCAGCATGCCCATGGACGCCCACGCCCCGACGGCCGACGCGACGGCCAGCCTTTCGCCGATGGCCGCCCTACCGACGGCACCGACCGACGACCGGGCCAATCTGGTCGGCCTCGACCGCGACGAACTGATCGCCGCCATGGCGACGATCGGTGCGCCCAAATTCCGTGCCAATCAGCTGTGGCAGTGGATCTACAACAAGGGCGCCGCCGAGTTCGAGGCGATGACCTCGTTGTCGAAGAGTTTCCGCGCCGAGCTGGCCGAACGCTTCGTCGTGCGCCGGCCGGAGACGACGCGCGACCTCGCCAGCATCGACGGCACGCGCAAATGGCTGCTGAAATTCCCCGACGGCCAGGAAGTCGAGACCGTCCATATCCCCGAGGAAGATCGCGGCACGCTCTGCGTGTCCAGCCAGGTCGGCTGCACGCTCACCTGCAAGTTCTGCCACACCGGTACCCAGAAGCTGGTGCGCAACCTGACCGTGGCCGAGATCGTCGGCCAGGTCATGCATGCGCGCGACCGGCTGGGCGAATGGACCGCGGCCGAGGGCGAGCACAAGCTGACCAACATCGTCATGATGGGCATGGGCGAGCCGCTCTATAATTACGAGAACGTCTCGAAGGCGCTCAAGATCGTCATGGACAACGAGGGCATCTCGCTGTCGAAGCGACGCATCACGCTGTCGACCGCCGGCGTCGTGCCGATGATCGAACGGTGCGGCGAGGAACTGGGCGTCAATCTCGCGATCTCGCTGCATGCCGTGACCGACGACCTGCGCGACGTGATCGTGCCGATCAACCGGAAATACCCGATCGCGCAACTGCTCGACGCCTGCCGGACCTATCCGGGCTCGTCCAACGCGCGCCGCATCACGTTCGAATACGTCATGCTGAAGGACGTGAACGACAGCCCGGCCGAGGCGCGCGAACTGGTGCGCCTGCTGGCAGGCATCCCGGCCAAGGTCAACCTGATCCCATTCAACGCCTGGCCGGGCGCACCCTTCGAGGTATCGACCGACGCGGCGATCAAGGTGTTCGCCGACATCGTCAATGCGGCGGGCTATTCCTCGCCGGTGCGCCGGCCGCGCGGCGCCGACATCCTGGCCGCGTGCGGCCAGCTGAAATCGGACAGCATCAAACTGCGCCGCAGCGAGATTCTGCGCCGCGAGGCCGAAGCGGCGGCACCAGCCGCCGACTAGAACTTCTGCGCGGAGGTTTGCCGCGGTCGGGTTTGGCTTGGCCTCTTGCCGCGTCTCGAGAGGCGGGGCGATTGCGAGCCGCTGCACCGAGACAGCGGCGGTCGGCCGGCATCGGCGACCGATCTGGACGACAAATCCCATCTGATGCAGAGGTCTCCGACGCCTATGTCAGGCGGGTTCGATCCTGGCTGGTGACGGGCGTCACAGGTGAACAGGATGGGAAGCTGTTCTTATCGCGGATACGGCAACCGTAGACGGGAACGGTCGATCGAGGCGGCGCTGTCGCTGGGTGCGAAGCACCCAGGCCGCCAAGCTCGCACGACGCCACGGCGGCGGTCGTCGACAATGTCCCAATCTGATTTTCTCCACCCCGGACGGGCTGGTTGCGCTGCCCCTTCGCGTCCTTGAACCCAAGGGCGCCCAGAAGCGCTTCATGGGCCGTCGTCATCAGGAGGCGAAGCATGAGCGCCAACTTCACTGCCGTCTGGCGGCCGGGCAGCGGCGCCCAATCGTGGGTCGCACAGGAAACCTTCGCCAACTTCAAGACGCTCGACCAGAATCACTTCGACAACGGCCTGCGCCTGCGCTTCCTGCAGATCGACGACGACGGCTCCCACTCCGCCGTCTGGGCTCCGGGAACCGGCGCCCAGCACTGGCAATCCGGCATGAGTTTCGACGAGCTGAAGGCGCAGGATGCCGCGTTCTTCGCGCAGGGCCAGCGTATGATCTGCGTCGATTGCGTCAATGATCTTCCGTCGGACAATGGCTGGTACGCGGTGTGGCAGCCGGGCACGGGAGCGCAGTTCTGGCGCACCGGCCTCTCGGTCGCCCAGTTCACGCAGCAGGATGCGGCCTTCTTCGCCCAAGGCCTGCGGCTCGTCCATATGCGTCACGAGGCGGGCGGCTCGGAAACCTTTCTCGGCCTGTGGCGTCCGGGTAGCGGCGCCCAGCACTGGCGCTCCCTGGAGCCGGTCGACCTGACGGTTCTTGCCCAGGTGAATGCGCAGCACGAAGCCGCAGGCGAACGCCTCGTCGCCCTGCCGAACTTCGGCCTCAACGCGATCTGGCGCACGGGAACCGGCTCATCGCCCTTCATGTTCTCGGCCGATGTCGCGAGCTTCAAGGTGGAAGATGCCGAACTGTTCAAGGAGGGTTTCCGCCTGTCGCACTTCGGCATCGGATTTTCGGTATGAGAAACCCCGCTTCCGGAAACCATGAACGCGACCGGGAGAAGCCGGCCCCGCTCTGCTCCGGATCGAGGCCGGCGCGCCTGACGACGCTTTGGACGTCGCCCTAATCCGCGGGGCGCGCGCGGCCCGCCAGCTGGGCCGGATCGAAATAGAAGCGTTCCTCGACGATCCGGTCGCCCTGCCAGCGCTGGTAGGCCAGTTCGTCGAGTTCGAAACGGCGGCCCGCTGGGTCGGTGATCTCGAACCGCCATTGCACGACCGACCGGTCGCCATCGACGAGACAGGTCCCCGCGAGCGTGTTGATCCTGGTCACCGCCAGCATCGCTTGCTCGTGCGCCACCAACGCGGCGCGGCCGACCCGCTTGGGAGCCTGGTTTTCCTGCATGCTGGCGTCTTCGGCGTAGAATTCCTCGATCGCTTCGACGAACTGGTTGGCCTGGACCATGGCGACCAGCGCCTGAGCGCGTTCTCTCGTGGGCATGAGCAGCTCTCCTGAATGACGATGGGCCGAGCATGCCGGGACGAAGGCTGCGGGTCGCGCCGGATCTGACGATCCGGAGCAGATTCGCGCGACGATCTAGCGTCGGGAGCGGACGATCTGGCCCGGTGTGACCCCCAGGGTCCGGCGCATGGCGCGGGCCAGGTGGCTCTGGTGGGCGAAGCCCGTCTCCAACGCGACCTCGGCGATGCCCATGGCGCCCGACAGCAGCAGGGCTTGGGCGCGCTCGACCCGGCGGCGGTTGACGTAATGGTGGGCCGACTGACCGACCGTCTGTTTGAACAGCACGCGGAAATGCGAGGCGCTCAAACCCGCCTCCCCCGCCAGCACGGCCAGCGACAGGTCCTGGTCGAGATGGGCGTCGACATGGTCCAGCACGCGGCGCAGCTGCCGTTTCGACAATTCCTGCCGAAGCGCGCGTGCCGGTTCGTACCGGCCGAGCAGGTGGGCCGCCAGCCCCAGGCCCAGGCTGTCGGTGAACAGCCGGCCGCCCGGATGCCCGACCTCCAGCGACGCTTTCATGGCCCAGCCGACATGGGCGATCAGCGGATCGCGCAACTGCAGCTGCGGCCGGAGCTGGATCCGATCCGGGTCGAGATCCAGCTCGCTCGCGGCCCGGCGCAGAAACGCCGGCGCCATGGACATGTGCAGCAAGGTGGCCGGCCCCTCGTCCGTCCAGACCCCGTCGTGACCGGCAGGCACGATGTCGATGTCGCCCGCGACCTGCAGCCGGCGCTGGCGCAGCCCGTCGCACCGGCAATCCGCCCGGACCGGAGCACCGACATGCAGCGACAGGAGATGTTCCGCCTGGGCAGGTACCGCGAAACTGCCGCCGGAATAGTGGCGGAGCTTGGCCGAAAACCCGCCCAGCAGCGCACTCGCATCCATCTTCGCGCCTCCGGCGATCGATCAAATTGTCAATGTCGTTCTATAGTCGCCCAATACCAGGCGTGATAGAAGGGCAAACCGCTTCAGGTCTCGCGGGCGCCGGACCGATGGCGCGCGGGCAGACCCGATACGGCTTTCTTGCCACGGCACACGGCGGCGCGCGGATGTCCTCCTCGACTGCGGACGTCAAGAACTGGATGCATATGTTTCGCTGGATCGTGAAGCTGATCCGCGATGAGTATGGCATCGACGAAAAGCAGCTGGTGCGGACCGCCGTGCTTGAGAGCGACCTCGGGCTCTCGCTGGAGCAGATCGAGGCGGTCCTGGAGTTCGTCTCGGACAGTTTCGAGATCCGGTTTCCCGACGGCACGCTCGACGAGGTCGTCCGGCTCGAGGAACTGTGCCTGGTCGCGTCCTGGCTGAAGGGTCTCTACAAACGGCCTGCCTTCATCGGCCCCGACTACGAGACGTCCTGCCGCTCGCTCAATCCCGGGGCCTCGACCGAGGTCTGATCCGCTATTCGGCCGCGGCCGGCGCGCTGGTGCGGGTCGCGGCACGGACCGGCGCCTTGGGTTTGGCGATCAAGCGGCTGAGTGCCACCAGCACGACGAGCGTGGCGACATAGGCCACGACCTGCACGCCGAACGGCCGCTCCGAATAGCCGATCAGCGCATGGAGCGCGCGGCCGACCAGACTGTCTTCCGACAGGATGCCGGAGCTGTTCCAGACCGCTTCGCCCCAGGTCGGGACCAGGCCCAGATTGGCCAGCACCGCCGCCGCCTGGCCCGCCATGCCGGCCGCCAGCAAGGCCACCAGCCAGTTGGTCACCGAAAACAGGTGTCGCATCGGGATGATGACCAGCCCGCGATAGAGCAGGTAGGACAAGAGCGCGCCGAGCCCCAGTCCCAGCACGCCGCCGATCAGCAGCGGTACCGGCCCCTCGTTCGACGAGACCGCAATGCCGTAGAGGAACAGCACGACCTCGGATCCTTCGCGCAGCACGGCCACGGCGACGACGATGGCGAGTGCCAGCAGCGACTTGTCGCCGCCCTTCACCGCCGCGCCGGCCGATTTCATTTCGCTCGCCATCTCGCGGCCATGCTTGGCCATCCAGATGATGTGCCAGCTCAGCATCAGCACCGCGACGCACAGAATGGCGACGGTGAACAGTTCCTGGCCCATGCCCTGGAGCGAATTCGAGATCGCGCTGGCGAAACCGGCGACGAGCGCCGCGCCCAGCACGCCGACCGCGACGCCACCGGTAACCCACAGCCCGCGCCGGTAGACCCCCTCGGTCGCCGCCAGCACGATGCCGACGATCAGGCCGGCTTCGAGGATTTCGCGAAAGACGATCAGCAGACTGGCCAGCATCGCGCCACAACTCCCGAGGACCGGCCTCAGGCCGGGCGGTTCGGATATTCAGAACCATTCGCAACTTCAAGCAAACTCGTAGCGCAAATGATTTTCGGGGGCAAGCGGCAGAGGGCCGCAGCTCGCGCCTGAACCGGCTTCTTCGGCTGCTGCGACAGGAGACGGGCACGCTGCTCCTGCTCGCGCGACTGCCGATCCGCC